>UQMQ01000017.1 GCA_900542245.1 uncultured Eubacteriales bacterium | reverse complement strand
GTGTTCTGTGATACCAATTTTCCTTCGTAAATGTTCATAATCGTTTCCTTTCTTGATTTTCGCGTATCGCGTAATGTGTAATGTGTAATGTTTGGTTTGTTTTGTTTTCCTTCTGATTTCTTTTTTAGCGCGGTTAGAGCTTTGCTGCAAGCTAGTAGTTTAACAGATGCCCCATTTTTTCCTGTTTGGTCTTCAGATAGAAGAGGTCATGGGCATTAGCCGCAATCTGGATCGGCACCCGGTCAATGATGTCCATACCGTAGTCTGCAAGCTGGTAGACCTTGTCCGGATTATTCGTCAGAAGCCGAAGCGTTTTGGCACCAAGATCCTGCAAAATCTGTGCGCCGATGAAGTATTCGCGCAGATCTGCCGCGAAGCCGAGTGCCAGATTCGCTTCCAGCGTATCCATGCCGCGATCCTGCAGCTCGTACGCGCGCAGCTTGTTGATGAGACCGATCCCGCGGCCCTCCTGGCGCATATAGAGCAGAATCCCGCGGCCCTCTGCGTTGATCTGCCGCATTGCTGCGGCAAACTGCTGCCCGCAGTCGCAACGCTGGGAACCGAACGCGTCACCGGTCAGACATTCCGAATGGACACGACAGAGCAGATCTTTACCGTCGCCGATGTCGCCCTTGACCAGCGCAACATGATGCTCGCCGTTCAGCTTGTTGACATAGCCGTAAGCGGTGAAATCTCCGTACTGGGTCGGCATTTTCGTTTTTGCGACCAAATCCACCAGTTTTTCGTGTTTTTTGCGGTAATCCTGCAGTGCTTTGATGGAAATAAATTTGATATCATATTTTCGCGCCAGTTCTTTCAGCTCCGGCGTGCGCATCATGGTGCCGTCTTCCCGCATGATTTCACAGCAAAGTCCGCATTCCTTCAGACCTGCCAGCCGCATCAGATCCACAGTGGCCTCTGTATGGCCGTTTCTTTCCAAAACGCCGTTTGGCTTCGCCAAAAGAGGGAACATATGCCCGGGACGGCGAAAATCATCGGCTCTGGCGTTTTCATCCACGCACATTCTTGCTGTATAGCCGCGCTCCTGTGCAGAGATTCCGGTGGTCGTGTCCACGTGGTCGATGGAAACGGTGAAAGCGGTGCAGTGGTTATCCGTATTGTAATCCACCATCTGTGGCAGTTGTAATTTTTGGCAGTAGTAGCTGCTCATCGGCATACAGATGAGGCCTTTTCCATGTACCGCCATAAAATTGACGTTTTCGGTGGTCGCGTGTTCTGCGGCGCAGATGAAGTCGCCCTCGTTTTCCCGATCCGGGTCATCGGTGCAGAGAATGATTTTTCCCAGGCGAAGATCTTCTAATGCCTCTTCGATGGTGTTGAATTTGAAGTTATCCATATTGATTCGTCCTTTCTAAAATCCATATTTTTCAAGAAAATCCATGGTGATGGAAGTGTCTTTTGTCTCAGGCTTTGTCGGTGCCTCGGCAGGGCGTAGTAGCTTTTCGACATATTTGCCGATCACATCGTTTTCTAAATTTACGATATCGCCGACCTTGCGCTGCGAAAGTGTCGTTTGCGCGGCAGTGTGCGGAATAATGGAAACGCTGAAATCCTGCGCTGTGACCTTCGCGACCGTCAGGCTGATGCCGTCTATGGTGATGGAGCCTTTTTCGATGATATATCGTAGCAGGGCAGGCGCCGCGGAAATGGTATACCAGACGGCGATATCATCTTCGCGGATCTCGCACACAGTACCGATGCCGTCGATGTGTCCGGACACGATATGACCACCGAAGCGTCCGTTCGCCGCCATCGCGCGTTCCAGATTCACACGGCTTCCCTGGCTGAGGTTACCGAGAGCGGAGCGGCGCAGGCTTTCATGCATGACGTCTGCCGTAAAGTAGCTGCTGCCATGAGAGGTGACGGTGAGGCAGACACCATTGACAGCAATGCTGTCTCCGTCCTGCACATCGGATAAAATCTTCGTGGCCTGTATGGTGAGGCGCGAGCTGGCAGCACCGTGTTTTACAGTCTGTATCTGACCGATTTCTTCTATGATTCCGGTAAACATGGGGAAATCACCTCGCTTTCAAGTAAAATATCCTCGCCGAATCTTCGGATGGTCGGCGCGCTTAAGCGGACACAGTCTTCCGGATTCGGATAACCGATGCCGCCAATCGGGCCACGTGCAGTGTCGCCGCCCAAAAGCTTGGGCGCGAGGTAGGCTTGAAGCAGATGCACCTGTCCCGCGGAGAGGGCAGACCAGTTGAGACGGCTGCCGCCCTCGAGGAGGATACTGTCGATGCCCATACTTCCCAGCTTTTCCATCAGCGACGGCAGGTGAAGATGACCGTCCTCGCCCGTCGGTACGAAAAGAATCTGACAGCCCGCTTCCTGAAGCGCGGCTGCTTTGGAGGCGGTCTCTGCTTGCGTGTCCGGCGCTGAAGCATCGCGCATGCCGACAGCGAGGATTGTCGGAACTTCTCTCGCGGTCTTTACAATCTGCGCGTCGAGGGGAATCTGTAAATGGGTATCCGCGATGATACGCGTCGGGTTTTTGCCTTCCGGAATACGGCAGGTGAGGAGCGGATCATCGGCAAGGACCGTTCCGATGCCTGCCATGATGGCGGTATAGCGATTGCGATCGCGATGCACGTTTTGCCGTGCGGCTTCTCCGGTAATCCATTGCGAATTTCCGGTATAGGCGGCGATTTTACCATCCATGGTCATGGCGTATTTCATTACCACATAAGGTGTATGGTGGGTGATATAGTGGAAGAATACGCGATTCAGCCGGTCGCACGCCTCTTTTAGCACACCGCTGCTGACCTCGATGCCAGCCTCACGCAGCTGCCGGATTCCTTTGCCTGCAACCAAGGGGTTGGGATCCTCAGAACCTATGACAACGCGCGCGATACCGGCTGCAATGAGCGCATCGGTACAGGGTGGTGTTTTGCCATGATGACAGCAGGGCTCCAGTGTTACGTAAATGGTCGCGCCTTTCGGGTTTTCTCCACGCTTTTCGCAGTCAGCCAGCGCGTTTCTCTCCGCGTGCAGACCGCCATAGCGCGCGTGCCAGCCTTCTCCGATTATCCTTCCGTTTTTTACGATGATCGCGCCAACCATCGGATTAGGGCTTACACGACCCGCGCCTCTTTCCGCAAGGGAAAGGGCAAGTTCCATATATTTTTCGTCAGACATTTTGTTACCTCCTGACTGTTCCATCCCGCGGAGCAGGATAGAGCGTCATATCATACGCGTTTTTTTGCAAGAAAAAAAGCTCTGAACGCGGATGCTCAGAGCTCAAATTTAAACAAAAATCACGAAGTCACGACAGCAAAAAGCTGCTTCTTCGGATTTTGCCTTCTTCCATCCAGACTATACTGTCGGTACCGGAATCTCACCGGTTCCTGCGCGGCTGCGCTCGCGGACTTTACCGCCGATCGGGAATTGCACCCTGCCCTGAAGACATCTTTCGATTCTATTGTTATGTTTTACTGCTATTCATGCTACTACTTCAAAGCAGAATTGTCAAGAGGAAAATTTTTTTGCGCGGTTGGAGTTATCCTATATCCAACAAAGCGCCCGCATGAGAAACAGCCAAAGGGTGATCGACACCGCGGACAAAAGCGTAGACAACAGTACCGCATTGGAGGTAAGTACACTGTCTGCCTTCATGTTCTTCGCCATGATAAAGCAGGAAACGGTCGTAGGAGATCCGGACATAATCAGAATGGCGATCATCTGACTGTCACGAAACCCGAAGCTCGCTGCCAACGGCAGGAACACAGCCGGAAGGAAAAACAGCTTGATAAAGGAAGAAACCGCGGCGCCTTTTAAGCGTTTCAGCGCTTCACTGCCGGAGAAAGACGCGCCGACGACAAGCAGCGCGATCGGTGTAGCGGTCGCCGAGATGGAACGCAGTGCGCTGTCAAGCATCATCGGTATCTCAAGCTGCAGCAGGGCAAAGGGAACCCCGGCCAGGATGCCGAGGATCAGCGGATTTTTCGCTACATTGACGCAGGCCTTTTTTACCGCTTCCATACCGCGCGCGGCGGGGAGCAGCTGACCATTTTCGTCTACCTGCGGTGAAAAGCTGAGAATCAGCACAGAATAGATATTAAAAAACGGGACAGCGGACATGATCATCATCGGCACCATACCGGCATTGCCGTAAATATTCGTCGCGAAAGCGATGCCTAAAACCGCGGCGCTGGAACGAACCGAAGCCTGCGAAAAAGCGCCAACCTGACCTTTGTCTTTCATAAGGAGCCATGCCGCTGCCCAGACGCCCATAAACATGAGGCTCGTACCTAAAAAACAGAACAGGCAGAAGGTCAGATCAAAATCGCTGTAAAAATCCATTTCCGCGATAGAAAGGAACAGGCTGACCGGAAGTGCGCAGCGAAATACGTACGCATTGGCGGTTTGGTTGAAAGGTTCATTCAAAAAATGGATTTTTTGCAGAAAAAAACCAAGTAAGATCATCAAAAAAACGGGAATCGTCGCATTCAACGCGAAAATAAAGTTTTCCATTTGGTAACAGCCTCTTTTGTTTTAGTCAAGTAAATCTATTCTAACATATTGAAGAACGATATGCTATCCCTTTTATCCTTGCTTGAGATTTATTTCTGTATTCAGTACATGTCATCTGCAATAGTTCTATTACCATTAGGCAGAACCGGAAGACTGCGTGTAAATTTTGAATTGATGAAAGTTCCTGCTTCGGGCAAAGATTTCGGTTGTCTATTCTCATCGAATCAAGTATACTATAGCTAAGGAAGCAGTGCATGTGTAAGCATAGAAACGCAACAGCGAAAGGAAACCGGGTGTATGGAAAACAAACAAAAGCAAAAGAAAATCTCTATCGGCGTAGAGGATTTCAAAACGCTGATCGACTGGAACGGCTATTTTGTCGACAAAACCCTTATGATCAAGGAGCTGATCGAGAGCAATGCCAAGGTCACGCTGTTTACCCGGCCGCGCCGCTTCGGCAAGACGCTCAATCAGTTTATGATCCGGCGCTTCTTTGAAGATGAAATCACCGAAAAGGGCGAAAAAATCGATAACGGTTATCTCTTTGACGGTCTGGCTATCGCGGACTGCGGCGAAGAGCTCCGCAAGCATCAGCAGCAGTATCCGGTGATCTTCATGAGCTTGAAGTCCGCGAAGCAGGACGATTATCAAACAGCCTATGCCTGCCTGATCGATGAGATCTGTAAGGAGTTTCAAAGGCATAGCTACGTACTGCAGGGTGAGATGTCTGCACGCAATCGCGAAATCTTTGAACGCATCGTGCTTGGCAGAGGCAGCAAGGAGGAATATGCAAAGGCGCTTGGGATTCTCTCTGAGTGTCTAGCGAAATATCATGGCAAAAACACGATGATTCTTATCGACGAGTACGATGTGCCGCTGGAAAACGCCTATCTGCATGGATTCTACGACAACATGATCGGCTTCATCCGCTCGTTGTTTGAATCAGCGCTTAAGACAAACCCCTATCTTGAAAAAAGCGTGATCACAGGCTGCCTGCGCATCAGCAAAGAGAGCATCTTTACCGGACTGAACAATCTGGAGGTGGACAGCGTGCTGCATACACGCTATGCAGACAGCTTTGGCTTCACAGAGCAGGAAGTCAATGCGATGCTCGCATACTATGACCTTTTGGAAGAATTGCCGGAAGTGAAAGGCTGGTACGATGGATATCTTTTCAACGAGACTGAGATCTATAACCCATGGAGCATTCTCAAATATGTCAATGACCGCAAAGACAAGGTGACAAAATTTGCATTGCCGTACTGGTCGAATACTTCTTCCAACAGCATCATTCGCGAGATGGTGGAAGAAGCAGACGAGGAAGCCAGGACGGATCTGGAAACGCTGATGAACGGCGGCAGCATTGAGAAACGCGTGCACGAGGACATCACCTACGGCGATATCCACCAGTCACAGGACAATCTGTGGAACTTCCTGTTCTTCACCGGCTATCTTAAAAAGATCAGTGAGCGCAAGGAAGAGAACAAGCTCTATGTAACAATGAAAATTCCAAACATAGAGATCGCGACGATTTATGAGGACTCCATTTCCTATTGGTTTGACCAGCGCATAAAAGCGATCGACCGCAGTCCGCTGCGGGAAGCATTGGAAGCAGGAGACTGTCAGGCAGCCGAGGATTTTATCAACGGGCAGCTGATGGATACGATCAGCTACTTTGACCATGCAGAGAGCTTCTATCATGGCTTCATGGCGGGACTCTTGACCAACATCGGCGGCTATCGCGTCCAATCCAACCGCGAGAGCGGAAACGGCAGACCGGACATCGTGATGTATACGGCCAATATCCGAAAAGGGCGCGTGATCATTCTGGAGCTGAAGCTGGCAGAGAGCATCGCAGATTTAGAAGCGGCCGCAGGCAGAGGACTTGCGCAGATCGAGGCGCAGCGCTATGCAGAGCCGTTTACCAAGGAGGGCTATCCGAGCGTACTTCAATATGCAGTCAGCTTTTACAAAAAGGACTGTGTGGTGCAAAAGATTGATTAATATTTGATTCTGGCAAATGATCGGTATGACAATATAGAAAAAACATTAGCCCTGAAGCAGACCGCGCTTCGGGGCTTTTCTCATGCAGTAAAACAGTTGGTTACGCCCTTTATTGATGATTCCGGAAATATTGCTGCGCAGCATTTCCGGAATCACGACAAAAGCACCTTGCGAAGTGGCGCTCATGGGTGAGCGCCATGTGCGCATAGAAATCTCTGATTTCGTGATGCGCACTTTTATCCTAAATATATTTACGCGAACGCCGCACATGAAAAATAGCTATGTACCTTGAAAAATCAATACGCAAAAAAAAGAATTGAATTATTGTCTAATTGTTTGAAAAAAGTATTTTTTTGTTAAAATTCTTGATTTGGAAACAAGATATGGTATGATTGCTGTATTGAAAACAAAGAGACTCTACATGAGGTGATGCAAAATGGGAAACAAACGATTGGTCATCAATCAAAAATGGTGCAAAGGCTGCGGCATCTGCGCGGCATTTTGTCCAAAAGAAGTACTTGAGATCGTACATGAAAAGGTCAGCGTTAAAAACGAAGAGGCCTGTATCCAGTGCGGGCTTTGCGAACTGCGCTGCCCGGACTATGCGATATACATAGAGAAGGAGGAAGCGTAATGGCAAAGAGATTCCAATTATTGCAGGGAAACGAAGCTTGTGTGGAAGGTGCTATTGCGGCGGGCATGCGGTTTTATGCAGGATACCCGATCACACCTTCGACCGAGATCGCCGAGAGAAGCGCGGTCAGACTGCCGCAGGTCGGCGGTAAATTTATTCAGATGGAGGATGAGATCGGCGGGATCGCGGCAGCACTCGGCGCGTCCGTTGCCGGACTCAAAGCCATGACAGCAACCTCCGGTCCCGGATTTTCACTGAAACAGGAAAACATCGGATATGCAGCGATCGCGGAGATTCCGATCGTGGTTGTAGACGTACAGAGAGAGGGTCCTTCCACAGGACTGCCGACTTCACCGTCACAGGGAGATCTGATGCAGTCCAAATGGGGCACGCACGGCGACCATCCGGTCATTGTCATTTCTCCGTCCTCGGTGCAGGAGTGCTACAATGAAATCGTCAGAGCCTTTAATCTGGCAGAACGATTCCGGGTACCGGTCATTTTCCTGATGGATGAGATTATCGGCCACCTCAGAGAGGGATGCGAGCTGATCCCGACAGAGGAACTGGATATTAAGAACCGCCGTATCGACCGTGCGTTCAACGGTACGCTGGCTTATGCGGTACAAGAGGGCAACTATGTACCGGAATATGCGCCGTTCGGCGAGGGTGATCACTTCAACGTCACCGGATTATTCCATGATTTGGACGGTTTCCCGACGAACGATAATAATGTGACGCATACACAGGAACGCAGACTGTTGGATAAAATCAGATTCAGACGAGATCGCATTGAAAAATGGGAAGAGATCGGCTGCGAGGACTGCGAGACCCTGATCGTCTGCTACGGTGGCACCGCAAGAGCCGTAGAGGGTGCTGTGGAGGAATCGAAGAAAACAGACTTTTTGAGAGTCGGTGTATTCCGCCCGATTACAGTTTGGCCATTCCCGGACAGAGCGCTGCTCAAGATCATTCGTGATAATAAACACCTCAGACAAATCGTCGTCTGCGAACACAACGACGGTCAGATGCTGCTGGAGGTGCAGCGGGTCGTAGAAGGCAGAGTGCCTGTCGATTTTCTCGGAAAAATCGATGGTACGACCATCACGCCGACAGAAATTCTTGCAAAAATCAAGGAGGTGTATTAATATGCCGAGTCAATTGATTGAAAAAACAATGCGTGTAAATCGTCTGCCACACATCTGGTGCCCGGGCTGCGGACACGGCATTCTGATGCGTGACGTCGCGCAGGCGATTGAAAACTGCGAGTTGGATCCGGATAAGGTCGTGATTGTTTCCGGTATCGGTTGCTCATCCAGAGCAGCGGGTTATATGAACTATAATACCCTGCATACCACGCATGGCAGAGCGATCGCGTTTGCGACCGGTGTGAAGCTTGCAAATCCGGAGCTGCACGTGATCGTCATTACCGGCGATGGTGACGCGACCGCAATCGGCGGCAACCATCTGATCCACGCATGCAGAAGAAACATCGATCTGACGGTCATCGTATTTAATAATAATATCTATGGTATGACCGGCGGACAGTATTCTCCGACCACGCCGCACGGTGAAAAAGGAACGACCGCGCCTTACGGCAATATCGACTATAACTTTGACATTCCGAAGCTGGCAGAGGCTGCCGGCGCGACCTATACCGCCAGAGGCAGTGCTTTCCATGTGCCGCAGATGATACGATTAATCGAAAACGGCATCAAGCATAAGGGCTTCTCTGTGATCGAGGGTCTGAGCGTTTGTCCGACCTATTACGGGCGTAAGAATAAGAAGGGCAGTGCGGTCGATATGTACAACTGGCAGAAGGATCACTGCATCGATATCGCCAAGGCAGCGAAGATGACACCGGAGGAACTCGAAGGCAAAGTTATCATCGGTGAAATGTCCCGCTGTGAAAAACCGGAATATACAGACATGTACATGGAGATTATCCACAAATGCGGAGGTGACAAGGAATGAAAAAGGCAGAATTGAGATTTACAGGCTCCGGCGGACAGGGTGTCATCATGGCGACGATCATTCTGGCAGAGGCAGCTTACGCGGATAAGCTGCAGGCGGTGCAGTCGCAGTCTTACGGCCCGGAGGCCAGAGGCGGTCTCTGCAAGGCAGAGTGCATCATCGATGAGAAACCAATCACCTATACCAAGGTGGTTCTTCCAAATCTGCTCTTATCTTTAACGCAAGCATCTTTAGATAAATATGTCGGATCTCTGCAGGATCAGTCGGTTGTCGTGGTGGACAGCGGCATAACGGTACCGGAGGAGGTCAAAGCACATCATCAGGTGATCAGCCTGCCGATTCTGAACTCCGCGGTCGAGGTCATCAAGAATCCGATGGCAGCCAATATCATTTCGGTCGGCGCAGTCAATGAGATCATGCAGATCGCGTCCGAAGCCTCGCTGGAAGAAGCGGTCCTCAACCATATCCCGAAGGGCACCGAAGAGAAGAATATCAAGGCATTGCATCTGGGCGCACAGCTGGCAAAAGAAGCCTTAGAGGAGCAGGCTTCCTAAAGCATGGAAACAAATAAGATATGACATATACGAAACCCCTGACAGCGAGGAAACAGTCAGGGGTTTTACATTGGTTGTAACGTTTCATTATGTGCTACGCGGCTGCATTTCTGCGTCTCTTGGTGATTTCCTGGAAAACGCAGATGCCGAGTACGATGGCGATACCGATCAGGTCGGTGACAGCGCCCGGGTCGATCAGCAGCAGTCCGCCGGCGATACTCGCAACGCGCAGCGGCCAGTTCATGTGGTCAAAGGCATAGCCTCTGAGTCCCGCGGCAACGCCGAAGACGCCGATGAAGGCGGTGCAGATGACCTGTACGCCCTGCAGCGGGCTTGTGAGATCAATCAGCAGAAGGGCAGGATTCAAACCGAAGCAATATGGTACAATGAAGGCTGCGATTGCCAGCGAGGTCGCGTTAAGTGCCGTTTTCATCGGTCTGGAGCCCGCGATCGCACTGCCTGCGTAGGCTGCCAGCGCAACCGGAGGCGTGATATCGGCAACGATACCGAAGTAGAATACGAACATGTGCGCGCAGAGTACCGGCATATTCATCTGCATCAGGATCGGCGCGCAGGTTGTCGCCATAATGACATAGTTTGCGGTGGTCGGAACGCCCATGCCGAGGATGATGCAGGTCACCATGGTCAAGAACATCGCGATAAACAAATTGCCGCCCGCCAGTCCGACAATCGCGGAAATCAGTTTGGTACCGATACCTGTCGTTGTGATGACGCAGGCGATCATACCGGCAACCGCGCAAGCGGCGCCTACGGTCAAGGTGCTCTTTGCAGTATCCTGCAGCGCATCAAAGAATTTGCTCGGTGTGATGCGCGTTTCCTTGCGGAACAGGCTGACTACGATAGCCAGAAGCGTACCGATGATAGCGGCCATCGCCATGGTCGTCTTGAGAATGAAGATGACCAGTGCGATCAGCGGAACGAGCAGATAGCCCTTGGTGAACAGGGTCTGGAAGAATTTTGGCAGATGCTCTTTGGAGAGTCCCTTCAGCCCGGTTTTCTTTGCTTCCAGGTGGACTGCGATGAATACACCGGAAAAATACAGGAAGGCCGGGATGATCGCTTTGACCGCAATCGTGCTGTAAGGCGTACTTGCGTATTCTGCCATCAGGAAGGCAGCAGCGCCCATGATCGGCGGCATGATCTGTCCGCCGGTAGATGCAGCCGCTTCTACCGCGCCTGCGAATTCCGGTTTGTAACCGGTTCGTTTCATCATTGGAATGGTGATCGCACCTGTAGTAACGGTATTGCCGACCGAGGAGCCGGAAACCATACCGCAGAGGGCAGAGGAGATGACCGCGACCTTCGCAGGACCGCCGTCAGAACTGCCCGCGATGGAATTCGCCAGCTCGATGAAGAAGTCCGTGATGCCGGTTTTTCCTAAGAAGCTGCCGAACATAACGAACAGTACAATGAAGGTCGAGCAGGCCCGGATCGGGGTACCGATGACACCCTCTGTCGTGTAAAAGAGGTTATATACATTCAGAAGCAGTGTCCGCTGGGTCATCGCGTAAATGATGAATACAGAAGCTACGATGACGATCGGAAAACCGACAGAACGTCTGCAGGCTTCGAGGGTCACCAGGATACCAATAATGCCGAAGATCATTTCAGTGGTACCGATCATGATGCCTTGATTGATGATTTTCGTGCAGTTAAAGACGAAATAGAAGTAGGAAACGCCGCCCGCGATCGCCAGCAGCACATCATACCATGGTACGTAGTTCTGTTTTTTTGCGGCATTCTTTCTGGCCGGGAACAAGAGGAAGATGAATACGACGATGCATCCGACGAAAGAAGCTCTTTCGATTCTTGTTTCCCAGTTGAACAGGAAGTTGATCAATACGCAATAGATCGCGAAAGCAACCATTAAGTAACGGATGACGGCGTTCGGAAGTCCGACCCATTTACGGGTATTGGATTCGCGGTCATATTTTTCCATGACCTCCTGGACTTTGGCTTCCATTTCCTCCATTGTGAGCTCTTCGTCGAACTTGGTCGTGCCGGAAGCGGTTTCAGGTGTAGGGGTATCCTGAATCGGTTCTTCTTTTTGTTTCTTCAAAAATGTCAAATTGCATACTCCTTTCAAGCAGGGGATAGAAAATTTGTCAGCGAACAGCCAGCCGAACCTTGGCGTTGCGGCCGCACAGATCGCGCAGACTGATCTCGTCCTCGCCGATGGCAAGCACATGATCCGAAACCGTACCGACTACGTAGATCAGGTCGGGAATGTACATATCATAGCCGGAGATGATCATTTCGCCGTTTTCACCGTAAGCAAAGTGCTGACCTTCGGAGATGGTCGTCGGGACACCGGCGCCGAATCCGTAATACAGCGTGCGGTCGAGGTAGATCTCGTCGTCTTTGGCGATATAAACATCGGTGACGGGAGATTTGTTGACCGAGTGTATAAAGGTGATCGAGAATTCCCGGTTTGCGGGAAGGGTGAGCGCGGCATATTCTTTGCCGGACTCAACGTCAGTGATCGTTAAGGTTTCGTTAGAATTTTTTTTCGCCATGATTACAACGATAACCGCAGCGCATAGGAGCACTACGGTTATGATGATCAAAAGCTTTTTAGATTGCAATGCTTTCATGAATCACGAAGATGCTTACATTGCACCGATTTCCTTGAAGTACTGTTCAGCGCCCGGGTGGAACGGAACGGTGGAACCGGTTACTGCTGTGGTCTGGTCGACCAGATCGAATTTGTCCTTGAAACCGGCAGCACCGAGCTTGTCCTTCAGCTCAAACATGCCTTTTGTGAACTCGTATACGACTTCTGTCGGCACATCGTTTCTGCATGCCAGAGTCGCCATAACGGCAACCGTCTTGACGTCCTTGTCAACCGGCGTATAGGTACCGGCAGGAACGGTGATGTCCGTATAGAAACCGTACTGGGATTTTAACTGTTCTGCATGCTCAGCGTCTACTTCGAGTAGATTGAACTTGTAGCCGCTTGCAGCAAGCTCCGTAACTGCGGTTGTCGGTGCGCCTGCAACAACGAAAGCGGCATCAATCTGACCGTTCTTCAGTGC
This sequence comes from uncultured Eubacteriales bacterium, assembly GCA_900542245.1. Lineage (GTDB taxonomy): Bacteria > Bacillota > Clostridia > Peptostreptococcales > Anaerovoracaceae > CAG-238. The sequence continues at coordinate 10,930 of UQMQ01000017.1, read as the reverse complement.
GTCAGCGGAGTCCGCGAAGGACTGACTGTTCTTAACGATATCGGCATCGATGTCCAGACCGTAAGCAGCCAGGATCTGACGTGCGTTGAATTCTACACCGGAACCTGCGTCACCGGTGGATACGCGCTTGCCTTTTAACTGGTCGATCGAAGTAATGTCCTTCTGTGCGATAATCTGGATAGTCTCCGGATAGCATACCATGATCGTGGAGAAGTCGGTGTACGGGTCCTGTCCTTCGAAAAGGTCCGTTGCGTTGTACGCATAGTCCATAACGTCATTCTGTACGATCGCGATCTGGCTTGCTCCGACCTGCATCTGCTGGATATTTGCCATGGATGCACCGGTGGAAACAGCCGAGAGGTTCATCGTGTCACCGAGCTCCTGATTGAACACCTGTGCGATGATACCGCAGTAGCCGTAGTAGGTACCGGAAGTACCGCCTGTTGCGATGCTTAAGGATACAGGACCTTCCGCGTCGCCGGAATTACCATTGCTGCCGCAGGCTGCAAATGTGAAGATCATGACTGCGATCAGCATCAGAGATAAAATCTTTGATAAATTCTTTTTCATAATTTCCTCCATTAATATTCCTATCGTTTTTTATTGTTAAGTTTTCGACTTAGTACTTTATCATGATAGCATACCGGTATACAAATGTAAAGAAAAAAGAAACATTTTTTGAACAATTTTTATAAAAGTATGTACTAAAAAAAGAACTTCGACATGTTTTGCGCAGGACAACTGTTTATTTTCACTGTGATTTCGGAGCTATCGTGCAGAACGATTTCCTACTAGGACAAAAGTGCGCATAACGAAATCAGAGATTTCTATGCGCACATGGCGCTCACCTATGAGCGCCGCTTCGCAAGGTGCTTTTGTACACAATCAAAAACTTACCGCCCCGAAGTCGGAGCGGTATAGCAAAGCAAGACTGTATCGAATGTGCCTTATCTTCTCGGCTGCGGACGTTTGTGATGATGCTCGCCGCAGCTGCAAGAATCCGGTTGCGGTCTGCAAGGATCCGGCTGCGGTCTGCAAGGATCACAGCATGGATCACATGGTTTGCAGATGTCGTCCGCATCTGTATCGCCGGACACTGCGCCGCAGTTCTCCAATGTGTCAGACGGCTTGATCTGTTTCGGGAACAGACTCGGGAAAGTCGTACAGATCGCGTTCTGCTGCGATTCCACTGTTACGAAGCCGGTCGAGAGCACACAGAGCTGCACCGGAACGACGATTTTCTTTTCGCAGCTGATACACAGCGCGATGATGAGGTTAGCGGTGACTTGCCCATCTGCATCGATCGTCAGGTCTCTGCCGCAGTTGTTGGTAGCAAGACGCGCCTCGCAGGCGGAATTGCAGAACTCCGTAAAACGCGGCAGGAATGCGGTATCCGTCGTTGACGGCATGCAGATCTCAAAGAAGTTTGTAAGTACCAGAGGCTGGCAGGCGTTTGCCACATTGACTGTGGTCGCGACTGTAAATACGGATTCGATGCCGCAGCTGTCGGCAAGCAGCAGATCCAGCTCGATGATGACATTGCCTGTGATGCTGATGTTCTGCGTCCCGAAGATCGGGGTACCCATACATTTATCATCACATTCGCCGGTCTCTGCGTACAGCAGTTTTTCCGAAAAGTTTCCGTCTGCGCCAACAACGGTCAGTTCGTCGCCGGACGCGTTTTTGAGGAAGGTCGCCCCGGAGATCGAGGTGTTCACATCCAGTTTGAGGTTCGTAGGATCATCTACATTTTGCGGGTTAAAGCTCCGTCTGCATCTGATATCTATGACTCTTTTGACACGATGTCCACATGGGAGCGCCGGCACAAAGCTTTGATTCTGAACCGTTTTCATGCCCTGCAGATGCACAAGAACGGCATCGTACACTTTCTGCACATAGATCGGTTCGGAAACGACACGGCTCATATCACCGTCAAACTCACAGAGGACATTGGCATTACAGCAATTTTGATAGAGGTCTTGGGATACTCTTCCACCAAAGCAGCTCATAAAATTACCTCCTTAAATAGTTCAATATCTTTCATTCTTAATATATGCAACCGGAGCAAATTGTGGTACAATGGTTCTGTTCCATGAAAACGAGCGTAAGCGAAGTTTGAATGGCAAAACAGACCTTGTGCTTTTGTTCCCCAGCGATGGCTGGCTAGGAACAAGTCGTACAATGTTCTTGGCACTGCGATAATGACCGCAGTGTCACTCGACTCCAAACGCAACACAGGTGGTTTTCCTATTATGAACAAAACAAGCATTGGCATTGTCATAGCCGTCCTATTCGGCTTTTGTCTGATTCTATGGGCGGCAGACGCCGTAGGTGCAGGCTTCGGCAAAATCGGCGAAAACGTGGCCCTCGGCGTCATCGCTGTCCTCTTAGTGATCGGACTTATCAAGGCAAGAAAGGAGAAATAAACAAGAAGTGAGTAAAATTGATATCAGAACGCTGGATTGCGGCGTTCGCGTCGTCATGGAAAAAATAGATTATGTGCAGTCGGCGGCTTTCGGCGTATGGGTCAAAGCCGGCGCCTGTGATGAAACGAAGCAGAATGCGGGCGTATCGCATTTCATCGAACATATGATGTTCAAAGGTACCGAAAAGCGAAGTGCGCGGCAGATTGCGGAGGACATCGACCGCATCGGCGGACAAATCAACGCCTTTACCGGCAAAGAAGCGACCTGCTATTATGTCAAGACCATCGGCACGAACCTTGAGAAAGGCGCAGAGGTTATTCTTGACATGTTGAATAACGCGGTGTTCGACAAACATGAAATGACCAAGGAGCGTACCGTCATCTTTGAGGAAATGAAGATGATTGCCGATCAACCGGACGATTTGGCGCATGATACCATAACCGAAATGGTCTTTCAAGGCAATCCGCTCGGCAAGTCCATCATCGGCACTATGACTTCTCTGCGCAATATCAGCCGCAACGTCATGACCGACTATAAAGAAAAGGAATATACCCGCGACAGCATCGTGGTCTCCATCGCCGGAAACTTCGACGAAGACCGTTTCTGCAGCTTTCTGGAAGGACAGTTCACGAAACTGCGCGCATCCAAAGAACCGAAGCAGGCGGAGCCGATGCCTTATAAGCCGGACTTCAAAGTGCTGGTCAAGGAAATCCAGCAATCGCATCTCTGCTTTGCGACGAAAGCTGTCAGCCTTACAGATCCGGCCTATTACAGCTTTTTCGTGCTCAACAATATCATGGGCGGCAGCATGAGCTCACGACTGTTTCAAAACATCCGCGAGGAAAAGGGACTGGCGTACAGTGTCTACTCCATGTTTACTGCATACAGTCAAGACGGATACTACAATATCTACGCCGGTGTCGCGCACGATAAGATCCATGACGCGATCGACGGGATTCTGGCAGAACTGGAAATGCTCGCAAACGGCGAGATCACAGCAGACGAGATCTCGATGGCTAAGGAGCAGCTGAAGGCAGGCTATACCTTCGGTCAGGAAAATATCGCAAACCGCATGTTTGCAAACGGCAAGAATCTTTTACTCAACCAACGTGTTTTCACTGCGGAGGAAGTGCTGGCAGGCATCGACGCAGTAACGGAAGCCGATCTGACAGAGGTGAAAAAACGCATCGCAGACCCGGCAGCCTACAGCGGTGTCTGCGTCAGCGGCAAGCGGATCAACCTAAAAAAAATGTGGCATGCATGATTTCCCCATACATCATCATATAAATAGTAAACGAAGAAAGCGTAAAGAAATGGAGCAAAGCAAAATCACAATCAAAGTTATCAGCAAAAGCGGCCGTCTCCCGGCTTATGCAACTGTCGGCGCTGCCGGCGCGGATATTTGCGCCTGCTTGGAGGAGCCGGTCATCCTGCAGCCGGGGGAACACCGACTGATTCCAACAGGATTGTTTATTGAAATCCCGCAGGGCATCGAGGCGCAGATCCGCGCCAGATCCGGTCTATCCATCAAACATGGGATCGGTCTTGTCAATGGTGTCGGTACTGTCGACAGCGATTATCGCGGCGAATGGAATATTCCACTGATCAACTGGGGACAGGAGGCCTATACCATTTATGACGGCGACCGTATCGCACAGGCCGTTTTCGCGCGGTATGAGCAGGCAGCCTTTTGCCTGACGGACGCCATCAGCGAAACAGAACGCGGTGCAGGCGGCTTCGGACATACCGGCTACCGCGAGACGATAGAGGAGTGAGCAAGATGTTAAAAAGAACGGACTTAGAAAAACGCGAGTACCAGATTCTTGCGGAGAACGCGACCAAGAGCGCAGAATCCAAAGGCAGACGTTTCCCGGAAGCAAAGTGTGAGATCCGCACCGAGTTTCAACGCGATCGCGACCGCATCATTCATTCCAAGGCATTTCGCCGGCTGATGCATAAGACACAGGTGTTTCTGGCGCCGGAGGGTGACCACTTCCGTACCAGACTGACACATACCTTCGAGGTTTCCCAAATTGCAAGGACGATCGCCAGAGCGCTGAACCTCAACGAGGATCTGGCAGAGGCTATCGCACTCGGACATGACCTCGGACATACGCCGTTCGGACACAACGGTGAGGAGATCTTGAACAAGATTCACCCCGGCGGCTTTGAACATAATGCACAGAGTCTGCGTGTGGTAGATGTCCTGGAGAGTACCGCCTCCCGCAAGGGAATGAATCTGACGATGGAAGTGCGGGACGGTATTATAAATCACACCGGCGCGCAGCTTCCGTTCACGCTGGAGGGACAGGTGGTCAGGATCAGTGATCGCATCGCCTATATCAACCATGATATCGATGATGCCATGCGCAGCGGTGTCATCAATCTGGATGATATTCCGCAGAGTTCACTTGCGCTTTTTGGCAGAACACACAGAGAACGAATCGACAACATGGTACGTGACGTCGTTGAAAACAGCGATGGCAGGGAGCGCATCTATCAGAGCAGTGATTACAAGACGGAGCTGGATCACCTGCGGACCTTTATGTTCGCAAATGTATACAAGAGCAGCAGGGTGAAACGGGAAGAGGATTTGAACAAGGTGGACGTTGTGCTGAGTTCGCTTTACGACTATTTTTTAGAACATGTGGAGGCGCTTCCGGAGGATCTGCAGCTGATCGCGGAGATGGACGGCAAAGATGAGGCTGTCAAGGATTACATCGCCGGCATGACCGACCGTTTTGCGCTCAGTACCTACACAGAGCTTTTCGTGCCAAAGGCATGGAAATAGCGAAGATCGATGAGAAGATAAAGAAAACGCTAAGAAACGCGTGGGCGTCCGCAGACAGCCGATTTTGCTTGTTTATTTGTTGACAATAATCATCGTTTTGTGTAAAATAAAAGCGATATTTATAACCTGTGAAACGTTTTGGAACGCAAGAGGGAGGTCACTGAAATGACACAGAATGATTTTTTAAAATTTGCTTTTGAAGAAGCGATGAACGACATGAATCCGAATTCTCTGGAACCGGAAGTTGCAAGAAAAACGCTGGAAGTCGGCATGAGAGGCTATGCAGAAAGAGAAGGCTGCAAATTTACGGACGAAGAGATCGCCAAGACGATCGACGCGGGACTTGCTGAGTTAGACAAAGCAAAGGCGGACTTTAATTACTAGAATGACTAGCACGAACAAGACATAAAATGCCGGAGCGCACACTCCGGTATTTTTTTGTGAATTTTCACAGAATATTCACAAAAAAAGAAAAAAGGAAAAAGAGGTTTTATCGTGTATATTATAGTGAAGGGGCTTTCTTTTAGGCCTGCGTACAAAGGGGAATTTTTGATTTGAAGGAGAACGCATGAGTCAATCTTTTCCGCATGCATCGCTGGAAGAACTGAAGAGCAGACTGAACATCGTGGATGTTGTCGGCAGAGTCGTACCGCTGCGGCGGGCCGGCGCGAATTTTAAGGGCGTGTGTCCGTTTCATAACGAAAAGACGCCGTCTTTTGTTGTTTCGGAACAGAAACAAATCTTTACCTGTTTCGGATGCGGGGCCAGCGGAGATGCGATTGAATTCACCAAGCGTTACTATAATCTGGAGTTTCAAGAAGCCGTCGAGAAGCTTGCGGCGGAGAACGGTCTTGCCGTCAGCTTTCATAAAAGCGGCGGAGATCGCGAAAAATACTATGAGATCAACAAAGAGGCTGCGCGATTCTTTTATCGGGCTTTCACCGAACAGAAGAATGCGGGCTATACCTATATGAAAAATCGCGGCATGGAGGATGCGATTCTGAAGAAATTCGGCATCGGCTATGCCGATGACAGTTGGGACAGTTTGTACGCGTATTTCAAAAAAAAAGACGTTCCTGAAAAAATTTTGCTGGAATTGGGTTTAATTTCTGAGAGTAAAGGGAAATATTATGATAAGTTCCGTAATCGTGTCATGTTTCCGATTATTAATACCAGCGGGAAAGTGATCGGATTCGGCGGACGCGCGATCGGACAGGCCGAGCCGAAGTATTTGAATTCACCGGAGAACAAGATATTCCAAAAAAAGAATAATCTATATGCGCTGAATACCACGAAACAGGATATCGGCAAAGAGGGATATGCGATTCTGGTGGAAGGCTATATGGACGTGATCTCCTTGTATCAGCATGGTGTGCGCAATGTCAGCGCATCTTTGGGAACGGCCCTGACGGACAATCAGGCGCGGCTGATCAACCGCTATACCAAACAGGTCGTGCTTTCCTATGATGCAGACAATGCCGGACGCAATGCGGCGCTGCGGGGCATCGAGGTGCTCAGCAAACAGGACTGCAAGGTCAAGGTCCTGCATGTCACCGACGGCAAGGACCCGGATGAATTTATCAAAAAAAACGGGAAAGAAGCATTCCTCAAACTGGTCGACGGAGCATTGCCGATGATCGACTATAAGCTGCAGGGCGCGCAAAAGGGGCTGGACCTTGCGACGGAGGAAGGTAAACTGGATTTTATGAAAAAAGCTGCACCGATCTTAAAAAATCTCGGACCGGTAGAAGCGGATATTTATATACAAAAGATCGCAAGAGAATTAAAAATCTCAGAAGGTGCAATCAGAATGGAGACTTTCGGGAACTACAGCGGTGAAAAGACCGCGCAGCGGGAGTCGTTGTCCAGGCGGGAGGAAAAACCGTCCGCAAGCTTGGAATTGCCGCTCCTTGAGGCGACTGTAGTGAAAATTCTTTTGATGAATCCGTTCTTTGCGGAAACGCTTTTGGAACACGAAGATTTGATCGAGAGCAGTTTTGGCCGTAAAATCATGAATACGGCATTTGAACTTTACGGAACCAAAGGTGATTTTCACAAGGAAGAGATTTTGGACAGGCTGGAGCCGGAGGAAGGTCAGCAGCTTTTGCGGCGGCTGGATCAGATCCTGATTGCCGGCAACGAGGAGCAGGTTTTTGCAGAATGTCTGCAAAAAAAAGCGTACAGTAAGCTGCAGGAGCAGGAGCGGGAATTGATCGACCGACTGTCCCTGGCAGATGAAAACGCAGACGGAGATACCGTACGACAACTAACCAGAGAACTGATGGAAGTTCAGGACAAAATGAAGGCGCATGGGGGAACTAATTCATGACAACAGAGAAAAAAACAAATGAAAATCAGAGCAATCCGCAGGAACATGCAGATGCTCAGACGGAAAGTGTGACACTGACCCCGGAAGAAAAAAAGCAGGAGCTGCTGCAAATTCTTTTAGAAAAAGGCAAACAATCCAAAAATCAGCTGACCTATACCACGATTGCGGATGTCTTGGAGAACACCGATCTGGATAAGAATCAGATGGATGATCTCTATGAGACACTGATGGCGAAGGGCATCGAGATTGTTTCGGAGACAGAACCGGATGATTTTGATATTCTGCTGGAGGCAGAGGTCGATATTACAGAGGACCCCGATGCCATTATGGATGAGGCGGAGGAGATCGATCTGGAAGCATCGATCCCAAAGGGTATTGCGGTGGATGACCCGGTGCGCATGTACCTCAAGGAAATCGGCAAAGTACCGCTGCTTTCCGCGGACGAAGAGATTGAGCTTGCCAAACGCATGGAGCTTGGCGACGAAGATGCGAAGAAGCGTCTCTGCGAAGCGAATCTGCGTCTGGTCGTCAGCATTGCGAAACGCTATGTCGGCAGAGGTATGCTGTTTTTGGATTTAATCCAGGAGGGCAACCTCGGTCTGATCAAAGCCGTTGACAAATTCGATTACCGCAAAGGCTACAAGTTTTCGACCTACGCGACCTGGTGGATTCGTCAGGCGATCACGCGATCCATCGCCGATCAGGCCAGAACGATTCGTATCCCGGTACACATGGTTGAAACTATCAATAAGCTGATTCGCGTTTCCAGACAATTACTGCAGACCTACGGGCGGGAGCCGACCCCGGAGGAGATTGCAGCTGAAATGAATATTTCTGTCGAAAAAGTCAGAGAAATCCAAAAAATCGCGCAGGAACCGGTTTCGCTGGAGACACCGATCGGTGAGGAGGAGGACAGCCATCTGGGAGACTTCATTCCGGATGACGATGTGCCGGCTCCGGCAGAGGCGGCTGCGTTCTCCATGCTCAAAGAGCAGCTCATTGAGGTACTCGATACCTTGACCGAGCGGGAGCAGAAGGTTTTGAAGCTGCGGTTCGGACTGGAGGACGGCAGAGCCAGAACTTTGGAGGAGGTCGGTAAGGAATTCGACGTTACCCGCGAACGAATCCGTCAGATCGAGGCGAAAGCACTGCGCAAGCTGCGCCATCCGAGCAGGAGCAAGAAATTAAAAGATTATTTGGAATAAGGGCTGCTGAGAAAAGATGAAATTGACACCAAGACTGCAAAAAATTGCAGATGAGATCAAACCGGGAGAAACCATGGCGGACATTGGTACCGATCATGGTTTCCTGCCGCTTTTCCTGTGGAAACAGGGAATTTCACCGCAGGTGATTATGGCGGACATCAGCAAAGGCTCATTGGATAAGGCCGCGGAAAACTGTCGCCTGCTTGCACCGGATACGGACTTTGATCTGCGCCTCGGCAGCGGACTGGAGGTACTTGCACCCGGTGAAGTCGATACCGTCGTGATGGCAGGCATCGGCGGCAATCTGATATGTGAACTTTTGGGGAAAGATCTGCAAAAATCATGGTCGTTTCCCAAATACATCCTGCAGCCGCGCCGCCATATCGGCAGACTGCGCTTTTGGCTGTACGATAACGGCTTCAGTATCACGAATGAGCAGCTCGTCCGCGAGGGCAAGTTTATCTGTGAGGTGCTGACTGTTATACCAAAGGAAGTCGCTATGACGCGCCAGATGAACGCGGAAGATATCGAGTATGAATTTCCGCTGAGTCTGGTGAGGTTTCGAAATGATTTGACTGCGGAATATCTGCAGGGGAAACTGAGGCTGGAAAGGGAGATCCTGGAGTCTATGAAAATGGGATCGCTGACAACGCCGAAGGAATTGCAGAAGCAGGAATACAGAGTCTATTATCTGACGACCCTATTACGGAGGTGCTTGGATGAAGCTTGATGCTTTTGCGGCAAAAATTGAAACGATCGCACCGCTGGCTTTGCAGGAATCGTGGGATCATTCCGGCTGGCAGCTCCGTCTGACCGATGGAGAGATCCATCGCGTTTTGATCGCGCTGGAGATCAATGAGCCGGTGATCGACGAGGCGATAGCGGTACGGGCGGAGGTTATCCTGACCCATCATCCGCTTCTATTCAGTCCACTCCGAGAAGTTGACTGTAATACCGTTATCGGCAATCAAATGATCAAACTGATACAGAACCGGATCAGTGTATATGCGACCCATACGCCGTTTGACAAGTGCAGCGGCGGCAATAATGACTATATCGGTAAATTGCTGCAATTGCAAGATGTGCAGCCGATGGAGACTGATACGGAAGGGTTCTGCCGATGCGGACTGCTTACACAAGGCATGACCGCTGCCGACTTTGCGGGTTATGCGGCAGAGGCTTTGGGGATAGATCAAAGATATTTTTCCTTTGCAGGCATGCCGGATGACAGGATCCATAAGATCGGCTGGTGCAGCGGCGCCGGAGCTGAGTTTCTGGACGCGGCGTTTGATGCAGGGTGTGATCTGTTCCTGACCGGAGATGTCAAATACCATACGGCACAGCATGCCAGAGATATCGGTATGAATCTTCTGGACTGCGGACATTATGCAACAGAAGCGATCTTCTGCGAAAACATGAAGGAACTGCTTGCGGCTCATATCGCGCCGCAGGAGGACTTGCAGCTGCTGCTTTCGCAAGTAGACCTGAATCCGTTTGTCCTGCCGGAAAGCATGTATGTATCCGGCTGATGCGGCATATTCTGTGCAGTGAGACGAGCCAAAAGGGAGATGGATCAAATGAATGACAAAAAGAAAAAGAGAATCGTCCAGATTGCTGTAGTCCTTTTGATTGCAGCTGTCGTGGTTACATACAGCGTCACGTTTGTGGGCGCGATATTTTACTAGGATATTGTTTTTCGGGTAGAGCAGACGGTCGCGTGGATCCTCGTGATCCATGAGGAAAGTCCGGGCTCCGCAGGGCAAGGATGCCGGATAACGTCCGGCGTAGGTAACTATAGGGAAAGTGCAACAGAAACATTCCGCCGAAACAGTACGGCTGTGGTAAGGTTGAAATGGTGAGGTAAGAGCTCACCGGCGGTATGGAGACATACCGGCCGTGTAAACCCCATCCGGAGCAAGACCAAATAGGGACCAAGGGTGGCTGCCCGTCACCTCCCGGTAGGTAGGTCGCTGGAGCTTGTCAGCAATGGCAAGTCGAGATAGATGATCGTCCAATACAGAACCCGGCTTATAGCTCTGCCCGAATGCAATAGATACAGGATAGATGGAAATGGTGAAATCCGGCAAGAATTACACCCTGACTTCCCTGAAGAAGTTTCGAAACAAGTATGCGGAGTAAACGGATCCCCCCTATGTTCTGCATACCGGAGATCTGAAGG
>UQMQ01000016.1 GCA_900542245.1 uncultured Eubacteriales bacterium | reverse complement strand
TACCTCAAACCGGCTATGCAGCTCTGTTTCGCATAAGAATGCGAGGCGCGCGGTGCAAAAGATCAAGGAGCTGCGTATCGTCCCGGGCGCAGGCACTGTTCGCTTCTGCGTACCCTCCATCAATTTTGGAAGCACTGTATGGAGCGCATCGCAGAGCTTCTGCATGATACGGTAACATGACACGCGCAACGCAAACGGCGCGGCGGCAGGATGCTCAGCACCCCGCCTACCGCGCCTGCAGCAGCGTGAGTTCCTCCGCGGTCAACTCGCGGCATTCTCCCTCAGCCAGATCTTCCGGCAAATAAAGTTTTCCCATACCCAAACGCTTCAAGGCAACAACCGCAGCCCCGCAGCATCCGAACATCCGCTTGATTTGATGATAACGCCCCTCGCGCAGCGTGACCAGCGCGATACGGGTATCAATTTTGGTCAAGTCTGCTGCCTTGCAGACCCCGTCATTGAGCACGACACCCGCCAAAAATCTTTCACGCATCTCCTCTGTGACCGGAATATCAAGCTCCACCCGATACAGCTTCGGTACATGCTTTTTGGGCGCCAAAATATTGTGCGCGAGCGCGCCATCGTCTGTAATGATCATCAGCCCTGTTGTATCACGGTCGAGCCGCCCCGCCGGAAACAGGTCTCGCCCGCGATAAGCCTCCGGCACCAGCTCCAGCACCGTCCGGTGGTCGCGATCCTCGGTCGCCGACACATAACCCTGCGGCTTGTTCAGCATCAGGTACACATGCCGCTTAAAGTCCAGCGGTTTGCCGTCGATCGTGATCTGCATGACCGCAGGGTCCGCCTTGTCCGATGACGACTTGACAGGCGTGCCGTCTACCGCCACCCGTTCCTTGGCAATCAGCGCCTTGACTTCTTTGCGGGAGTACTGCCCCTGCGACGCGATGATTTTATCGATTCGTTCCAAATTGCTCTTCTCTCTTTCCTGTTCTTTTCCTGTTTTTCCCTGTTCCTTCTTCTATTCGCTCTGCTTTGACCGCGCTGCATACAGCGGCACAACGAAAGCCCGCATTTCCTGCTGCATCTGCCATATACGGCAAGCACAACAATACGCGCATACCCGTTTCCGCTGCGTGCCGGGCACAAGGAACACCTTGCTACCATCTTACCCGATATGCCTGACCGCCGCAAGCCCTTTCTCCCTTTTTGTTAACCGAAACTACTGCATCACGCGTATGGCATACTGCAAAAAAGTTGCGGTTTATGCAGTTTTTTTACATTGCGCAGCGGGGACGCAAGGGTGTGATTGCGCACAAGCCACAAAAAAACTGCCATATTCGCATCCGCATGGCAGTTTTTGATTTTTACAATGCAACGTCTGCTTGCTGTTCACAAGACCCCTATCAGTAGATGCAGTAAGCCGGATAGGTTTCTCCAATAAAAACCCAAACGTTCTCGCCCATCTCGATGTGTTTGTCGAACAGCATATCCGGGATAAACAATTTCAGCGCCGAGCGTTTCTTCCCCTTGAGCACGACACCCTCCGTCGTCGGATGCTCGCGGAAATGAATGATCTCCTGTTTGAGATTCGAGATGCCGACCTCGTTTCCGAAATTATCCGCGAATTCCTCCAAATCGGCGTAAACGATATTGTCCGGATTTTCCAACCAACCAATGCGTAACATATGATTTTCCTCCTTTGATTTATACTTATCCTCTTTTTGTTATGTAGGAAAGCGGGGCACCGTCCTATCAGACGATACCCCGCCGGATGAAAAGCAAAAATACAAAAGGACTGCAGCTCATCGTTTCACATGAACTGCAGTCCGTATTTACTGCATTTGCAACGTCTGCGCTTCTCCGGCACAGCGGTATGGGTATCAAACTATGCATGTCTCCTGACTCGGGTATCCTTGCGGTTCCTCGTCTTCCCAAAGCATCTTGCAAATACGCGCCTCAGTGACTCTCTGAACAACCGCTCCTCCCTTACAGTGGCGGGACCGTACAGGCTTCTCACCTGTTTCCATCTTAGCTTCATCATGCGATGAAGAACATAGCCATCTATGAAGTTCTATCAACACTATAGCATGTTCTGCGCGACTTGGCAAGCCCCCGCGCCGATTTTTCCTAAACTTTTCTCGAAAATTCCCGCCAGTGCTGCAGTACTTCCGCGCGGTATCTTTCCTTTTCCCCTGTTTTTCGTACACTGATTATTCCCGCACCGTCCTGATCTGCACGAGCTTGTAGCTCCCGCGCGATCCATGCCCCGGGATGCACCCACCATCCGCGCGTGCAGTTTCCCGCCGCGCCATAACAAGGTCTGCGTGCGGCTGTACTCGCGCCTCATGCTCCACGACCGCCGCCAGCCGCATCCTGCGCATCTTTCACATTCTGCGCTTCTCCTGTTCCCTGTGCATCCTGCATGACCGCAGATGATGCACTGATACCCTTGCCTTGATTCGGGTGCGCCGCAGAATACAGTCCATCGCAGACGAACAGCGCCAGCAACACCACGCACAGGGTCACGCAAAGCTTCGGTTTTAGGCGGCGCAGGCAGTTGTCGATTGCAGGCGCTGCCAGATACACCACCGCAAAGCCGCCCACACCGAATACGAATAAGCCCTCGGCGCAGATGCGGCCGTTGAGATTCAAAAAATAGCCGCTGTAGTCCCACCAGCGCGTCTGGTACATCGCTTCCATGAAATAGGAGGTAAAGTATTCCACGAAGCCGCAGAGCACCACCGTTGCGAAGAATTCCTTGAGCGGCGCCCTGCGCAGACGGTAAAGCAGCAAGAGGATCATCACGCAGCCCGACCCATAGATCGGCAGCCAAGGTCCCTGCAAAATGCCGCGGTTGACGAATACACCGTCCGAAAGCAGATGTAGGTTGACTTCCCACAGCCAGCCGACAAACGAAAACAGAAAGAACATCAGCACAAGCGAAGAAACCGTATAATGCCGCATATAATGCAGCTTCTCAAAGTGGTTGCTCCGCCGATGGATCGGGTTCGGCGACAGGCGATCCGGATACGCGTGCCGGTTCATGATCTCCTCCATCGCTTCCTCTGCCAGCAGATGCCGCTCAGCCTCCCAGATTTTCGCCTCCTCCGCACGACTGTACATGACAACGCCGAAATTGCGCTCGATGAAGCCGCGCACGCCGCGCAGATGCATCGGAACCGCCCCCACGCCCTGCAGCACCATATCCGCATAGACCGACGAGAGCACGCCGCGCTCCGCTTTTTCAAATAAATACGTATCGTTCAAAAACGCACTGCCCGCAAGATTTTCCTCCTTCGCCAGCCGCCGAAGCCGCGCATAATACTCTGCAAGCGTCGCTGTCTTGTAGGCATTGACATAAAAGAAATCTGTCAGTCCTAAGGTCGCAATGCCAAGAAGCTTCCATGGCACGAAGGTCAGCTCCAGCAGGAAACATTCCCACTTATGCCCCTCCATCATGCGGCGCGAAAGTTTGATACTGTCCCGCCAGCTGATCTCCGGATTTTCAGCCACGATAAACGGTACCATAAAGTAGGAATAGCGTTTGACCGCCGCGCCGACGATCGTCAGCGACCACAGGATATACAGCACATACTGCATCAGCATATTCACGCAGGCATTCATCCATCGGCGCGACCGCAGGAAAAACAGCAGCCGCTGCAGCGTCACTTTTTCGTAGGTGCGGCATTCCAGAAACACCCGGCGACCCGCCGCGCGGTAAACATTCTTGATCAGAAACCAAAAACCGATGCCCACAGTCAGCACGAAAACGCTGACAATGAACAAAATCGCGCCCTGCGAAAATCCCAGCCGATAAAATCCCTTGACAAATTTAACGAAAAACAGCCCGCTCGTCAGGTCATTGACGAGATTCGCAAGCACCCCGTTCGTCCTGCCGAGCGCCGTTTCTCCGGAGTCCTCACTCTTTCGGATCGCCTCCTCCGTCAGCCGGTCCGCGTCCTGCGTGCCCTGCTCCAAATTGCCCGCGAGCACTTCCGTCACGACCTTCCAGACATTGTTCTGCTCGATACCAAATTCCGATTCCTCGAGCACCTCCCGTTCGACCTTGACATCTGTCGGCGTCTGCACCTTGAGGAAGTCCAGACTGCCCGTAAACTCGGTACCCAAAAGAATCGCCAACAGGCAGACCGAAAGCATGACCCCGTAATGCTGCTTCACCGACCACCTGGCCCGCTGTTTCAGCTGCTTGCGCTGCGCCCGCGGCATCCGCGCGGCGCCCGTCCTTTGTTTTTTATCCATGTGTGTATGTACCCCTTTGTCTCCATTTGATTTTGATGCGCAATTCCTGCTCCTGCCCGCAGTTGCTCTGAAGAAAATCTCCTCGCGCGCATTTCTTTTTATGTCCTCGTCTTCCGTCAGCCGTCAGTCTGTTGTCTCCTGCGCGTTCACACTGCCGCTGAAATGCACCGTAATCGAACATATCTCCGCCTTCGTGCCCACACGCATGTTCGGACCAAACAGCCCGACACCGGAGGTGACGATATTGTGCATACTGCCTTTTTGCAGATAGCCGTAAAAATTCTCCCAAAACGGTCGGACAATCAGATTGCCCGGAAACATCTGTCCGTCATGTGTGTGCCCGCAAAGGTCGATATCCACACCCGCTGCCGCCAGCGCCGCAAGCTCGCGCGGCTGATGGTCGATGACGATGATCGGTCTGGTCTTGTCCATATCTTGCGTGATCTCCTGCGGCGACTTGCGCTCGCTGATGCCTGCGCCGGGTCTCTGCGCATCGGCGCGCCCGTACAGATAGAAGCTGCCCGCGATCAGTACACCCTCATCACGCAGCAGCTGAATGCCCGCATCGGACAAAAACGCATCCATCTGCGGACTGCTCGCTTTCGGCGCACGCTGCCGGAACGTGAAGCCTGCGAGGATCGGTTCCTCGATGTCGTGATTGCCGTAGCAGGCGTACACGCCGTATTTTGACCGGATACCGCGCAGGAGCTCTGCCATGCGCGCCGGCTCTTGCACCGCTTCCCATTCGTTATCAAAAATATCTCCGGCAATCACCACCAGATCCGCCTTCTCGGCATTGATCTTAGCGACCATCTTTTCCATCTGTCGCAGACCGATATTGTATCCCAGATGCAGGTCTGAGACAAGGACGATCTTGAGATCGGCGGCAGCCTGTGCTGTCTGCGCCGCTGCGCCGCTGCCCGCTGCAGGCTTCCCCTCTGCTGCGCCGCTCCCCGCCGCAGTTCTCACGTCCGTTCCGTCTGCCCCCGCTTGTGCTGCGGCGCACACCGCCGAACTGCTTACCAGCGCCTTGTCCACCGTAATCTCATATGGCGTGACACGCACGATGCCCGCGTTGACCACGCCCAGCACCGAAACAAGGAAAATCGCCGCCGCACAAAACCGCCCGACAACGCGATGCACCCGCGGCGCGCAGAGTTTTTCCCGATCGATATGCAAAACATAAAGCAAAAATAGCCGCGCGATATCCGCCAGCACGATTACAAAAATCATGTACAGCAGTACGCCCAGCCAGTAGTTGCCGATTTCTTTCATTATCCGCCGCAGCTCTGACTGCGGCAGCACAAAGGCGATCAAAGAGGACAGCGCAAAAAACGCATAGACCGCGATCGACACCGCACGACCGACCCCATGCCGCAGCCCGCTGATGCCTACCGCCATCCACCCGATTGTCCGTTTGTAAATATAGATATTAACCAATAGATAAATCGGCGCAAGTAAAAACGCGATCATTTCATGCCTCCCCTTGTTGTCCCTTTCGCCATGCTTCCCCACTGCGGTGAAGCACGCTCTGCCCACTGCGCATGCATAGCCCGCACAGCAGCACTGCAAGCGCCCAAAATTTGCACCTTGCATCCTGTTGCATATCTTTCCCGCTCTTCAAAACGCAGTAAAATTTCTTTCCTTTCATTTTACACATTTCAGCAAAAAAAAGCAAGCCGTTTGCGCGTCGGCTGTGAGACATGCAGATAGATTTCCGATACTTCCGCTTTGCTGATGTCAGCAAAATCCTGTTTATCCGCACGATCTAACAGAAAAGACAGACCATCAAGCCTGTCTTTTCTGTTCCATATGGTGGAGATGATGGGAGTCGAACCCATGTCCGAAAGCATTTCCACAGGAATTTCTCCGAGCGCAGTTAATGATTTAGGGTTTCGCATCGGCGGCCGCCCATTAACAGGCTGCCGCGTCCGCTATCTCGTTGTTCCCTGCTGATACCGAGAACTCTCAGCAGGTTTTCCCGTATAGTCGACGCCGGGATCACAGTCTACGGGTAAGCTGTGGCCGACGCGCGTGCGCTCCTAGGCGCTGCAGACTAAGCTGCTAATGCGAAGTTGTTGTTCTTTTTAGCGTTTATTTTTAACGGGCCCTTTTTAAGGTAGTCTGAGCCAACTACCGCTCGCTTATCCGGCTTCTACACCCCCGTCGAAACCTTTACACCCCCGAAGTTCACGTCACTTCGCGGTTTACGCGTCACCGCCCGCGGTCTCTGCCCGCGTGGGCCGCAATGCTCGCGTTTGCGATAATCTTAGTGTATGACACTTTCCCCAAAATGTCAACCTCCAAAATCCCTTTCATTGATAACTCCGTTTTGCAGGGCAAAAGGTTACAAGCCAAAGCAAAAATCTCAGCGAAGCTTCATGCGGCGGTCGATGTCGCGCTTCGCATCTCGTTTCGCAATATCCTCGCGCTTATCGTAATTCTTCTTGCCGCGCGCCAGTCCGATCTCCACCTTCGCCAGCCCGTCCTCGTTTATGTACATCTTGAGTGGCACGATCGTCAGCCCCTTGAGCGTTGTCTGCCCGATGAGCTTGCGGATCTCCTGCTTGTGCAGCAGCAGCTTGCGGTCGCGCAGCGGGTCGGTGTTAAAGCGATTGCCCTGCTCGTACGGACTGATATTCATACCGTAAAGCATCATTTCGCCGTCCTTGATGCGCGCGTAGCTCTCCTTAATGCTGACCTTGCCCTGCCGCACCGACTTGATCTCCGTCCCCGTCAGCACAATGCCCGCCTCATACGTTTCCTCTATAAAATAGTCGTGGTAGGCCTTCTTGTTGTTCGCCACCAGCTTGCGTTCCTTTTTGCCCATAGTCCTTCCCCTTCTTTTTCTTCTTTCCTTTCCTTGCGTGAACAGCTTCGACTTTTCTTGGGAAAATCTCTGCTGCCCGCTTCTTCGGCTTTTCTTGAGAAAATCTCCGTGTCAATCGATACCGATCGCCGTTCCGACCACATATTCCGCCGGGATCATCTGCGTGCCGTCCAGCACCAGGTCCGCATCACAGCCGACCTTGATCCAGCCATCCCGGACGCCGACTACCCGCCGCAACGGGTACTGCGCGCCGTCAATCTCGTAATACGGCGCTTTGTAGAGCACCAGATCGCCAACCGCAAGTTCATCTTTTTTCCATTTATTTATCAATACATAATCGCCCGGCTCCAGGGTCGGCAGCATATCGCTGCCCTCCACACGCACCAGCGCGAAGCTGCAAAAGAGACCGGCAGCAAGCCCTGTACCCAAAACCGCTGCCAGAATCCGCAGAATCCATTTCCCCATATGCCGATCCTCTCCGCATCATCGGCAGATTTTCGCAGATGTCTCACAAACCGCATGTTGTACTGTTTGCCTCATGCGCTGTATCTGCTACGCCTGCACCTTTCACGTTCCAGCTGTGCGGTCTGCGGCGCTTCATCCTGTGTTACGATTCGTAATCCACACCCTTGAACGTTTTGATGCTGTTGAATGGATAGAGTCTGACGATGACCTTGCCGACGATGGTCGACTGCTCGATGGTGCCGACCCGCGGTGAACGGCTGTCCTCGCTGTATTCGCGGTTGTCACCCATCACAAAGAGCTGCCCCTCCGGTACGGTGACTGCATCCATCTCTCCGGAGATCGCTTCGCCCGGCAGATAGTCCTCCCGCAGCTGCGCGCCGTCGATATAGACCTCGCCGCCCTTGATTTCGATGGTTTCGCCCGGCAGCGCAATGATGCGCTTGATCAGATTTTTCGGCTTTTCGTTTTCATCCAAAAGCTCGGATTTGAATACAATGACGTCTCCGCGCTGCGGATCGCCGAATAACCGATACGCCTGCCTGCTCGTGATCAGATAATCCCCCGCATGGAAATTTGGCTCCATGGACTGCTGCTGCACGATAATCGGCTTAAAAAACGCCAGAATTACGGCCGCGATAACGACAGCCAGCAAAATGTCTTTGACCCACTCCATGATTTCCTTCATTTTTTCTCTATCTCCTCTTTATCATTTCCAAAAATACTTGTTTTGATACGTGCAAAGTCCGGCGGCAGCTCCGCAGTGATCGTCTTGCCCGCCAGATAGGACAGCAGCCCGCTGCCCTGCGCCGCCTGTGCTTCCGACTGCGCTTTGGGTCCGGCACCGTTTGGCAGTTCTGCAGTCTCCGCTGTCTGTGCTTTCAGCGCCTGCTGTGTGAACACCAGCTTGTACGCATGCAGCAGCTGCGTGGACAGACCGAAGCGGTCCTGCACGAAGCGATTGTATGCGCGGTCGCCGTATTTGATGTCACCGATGACCGGGAATCCCGCCTGTGCCAGATGTGCGCGAATCTGGTGCGTCCTGCCGGTGATGATTTCCACCTCGACCAGCGTAAACCACCGCCCTTGATACTGCGCGCTGCATATCGGTCTAACCACGGTTTCCATGATCTTTCCCTCGTCGGCGTCCTCCGCGAGCACGCGTACCGTATTTTTCGCTTCGTTCTTCGTCATCTTGGCGCGCATGCGCATGGATTTTTCCAACTTGCCGCAGACGATCGTCAGATACAGCTTGCGTACCGCGTCCTTGGTACGGATCATCTGATTCAGCTCCTGCAATGCCGGTGCATGCTTGCCGAAGATCACCAGACCGGTCGTATTGCGGTCCAGCCGATTGGCAGGTGCCGGCGTAAAGGTCTTTTCCAGCCGCGGCTGATAGGCTCCGGTCTGGATCAGATAATCCACCACCTGATTGGCAAGGTGATTCTTCTTTTCCGTATGATCGCCGTGCGTCAAAAGCCCAAACGGCTTTTCACACACTAAGATATTTTCATCCTCATAGGCAATCCGGAACTGGCGCTTCGCCTTGACGTGTTTTTTCACTGTCTGCAGCGCCTTCGCATCCTCCTCCGAGAGGTAGATCGTCAGCTCGTCACCCGCCGCCAGCATCGTATCTTCCTTCTGCCGCTTACCGTTGACCTTGACATCCTTGCGGATCAGCTTATAGATGTGACTGAGCGGCGCCCGGTCAAAATATTTTTTCAAAAAGCGGTCCAGCCGCTGGTTTCCCTGGTTTTCTGTAATGGTAATTTTAATCATGCGTCTATTATACACTAAAATCACTTGAGAAAAAAGTCTAAATCTGCTAAAATATATAGGTACCCTGTGCATAAGCGCACGCGCGATGATCTGCAGTGCCCGGCACAAGGACTGACACACAAGGCAAAAAGGGCTCGTCCGGGCAGCGATGCCTGCAGGCATGGGATAGCATGGACAAGCATGGAGGGGATTATGAAAAAGTTCAAAGATTTTTTATACGATAAAAATGATATTTTGATTGCTGTTTTGATTTTAGTTGTGGCGGCTTCCATCATCGCCTGGCGAATGGACGTCATCCTGCAGTATCCAAAGCAGCTCATCCATAACGATAAGCAGATCGAAACGCCGACGGTCGACCCGTCCAAAACCGATGATACGTCCAAGGGGGATAACAAGGACGATGCAAACAAGGACGGCGATGCCGCGACCGGAAACGGTAGCGACGCAAATACCGGAAACAACGGCGGAGATGATGCGAACAGCGGCACAGACACGCAAGGCACCGCAGAGCTTTGGGCTGCAGGCGCATTGACCAGAGACGTCGAGGTTGATGTCACAGGCAATACCGCGACTGCCGCGATCCAGTGCCTCGTCGACGCAGGACTCTTCAAGGACTACGCAGAGTACAAGCAGATTTGCACCCAGTCCGGCCTTGACGATGAAAAAGTCAAGGGCGGTACCTTCACCTTTGAGAAAGGCTCCACCAAGGCAGCTATTGCCAAAAAAATGAACTGGAGTTAAACTTTCGCGTTCCAAAAAACACATTCGAAACACCCGCGGGCGGCACTTGCCGCCCGTTTTCTTTTGCCCCTTTGCCGGCGCGGCACGTGCCTACTCGCCCAGCATTTGCAAAAGCTGCTGCAGGCGCTGCCGCTGCGGTCCTTTCATCATTGGCATTAGACTCTTGACCAATGCTTTCTGCTGCGCGGGACCGATATTGTTCGCGGCCAGCTGGCTCTGCAGGCGCGCAAGCTCCTGCATGAGTTCGGCATCGCTCTTGCCCTCCAGTCTGCGGATCACATCCTGATCGGTCCTTGCGCCGCCTCCACCGATGCCGAGCTGCTGCGCGATCTCCCGCGCCATCGTTTCATTGATATCCATAGCTTCTCTCTCCTTTCCATGCTCGTGCCTACGCTCATCGTGCAGATCGTTCCCTCGAGCCCGCGTTAGATTTTCTCTGCACGCTGCCGGACCTTGCTTCTTCGCGAGGCAGTCCGCGCCGGAAACCCCGCACCCTGCCTCTCTGGGGAACCGGTTCTGCCAAGCGTTCGCACTCTGTAATCAATTTATGCACCAAGCGCGCAAAATTTTCATATGATAACCAAGAAAGAGACTGAATCCGAGGAGTACATCATTATGAACCGAAATTCCGATATTCTCATCCTGCTTCTGCTGCTGGCGCTGCTTGCCGAACTGCGCCAAACCGAAGCGGGCGCGTACGCGCAGACTTGGCCGGACCCGAACATATCGCCCGCGTTTTCGCAGACCTCTGCACCGACGTCTTTTTACGGACGTCCCAGACGCTTGCGCATGCCGGAGCCTGCGCGCCTGATCGGCGATTTTCATCGCATGACAGAAGTGATGGGCAAGGTCGATCATCTCGGACAAATGGCTGTCAACCCGCCAAAACTGCCGGAACCCGCAGACCTCATCAACACCTCTGCCCTGCCGGACCTCAGCAGCATGGCAGAAATGCTCGGCCCGCTGCTCGGGAGATTCGGAAACGGAAACACAGAGAACTAAGGCGCGCAGGCAGCATTCTCCAAAGAAAAGACAAACGTCCAAAGCGCGAAATTTTCCTGAGAAACAAGACTCTCCCACAGGGGGGATATTTTCTCGCGATTTTGCGAAGAAACTGCAATTCAGGCTTTTTTTTCAGACTTTTATGCGCTATAATGTACTTACACAGCGATTGCCGAGGCAAAGCCGAAGGCAGAGCTGATGTAAGACAGATGCCCGAGCGAAGGCAATCGGCGAGCCGAAAGGCGAAGACGGAGCCGCTCAGCGTCCGGGCCAATGCACTTACACAGCAATTGCAGGCGGCGCGCGGCAAATACGCCCGCTGCCGGAACAGCACAAGTAGAAACAGAATAAAACTTTCAGGAGGAAACTATGGCACTCGTAACAACCAAAGACATGTTTGCCAAGGCGCTGACGTCGGACTACGCCATCGGCGCATTTAATGTCAATAATATGGAAATCATTCAGGGCATCGTGGAGGCAGCAAAGCTCGAACAGTCTCCGCTGATCCTGCAGGTATCCGCAGGCGCGCGCAAATACGCCAAACCCGCTTACCTTTTGAAGCTCGTGGAAGCAGCCATTCTCGATACCGGACTGGATATCGCGCTGCATCTGGATCACGGCGAAGATTTTGACATCTGCAAGAAATGCGTAGACGACGGCTTTACCTCCGTCATGATCGATGGCTCCAAGCACGAATTTGAAGAAAACATCCGTATCACTAAGGAGGTCGTCGAATACGCGCACGCGCACGGCGTGGTCGTTGAAGCTGAGCTGGGCAAGCTGGCAGGCGTGGAGGACAACATCAAGGTCGACGCGCGTTCCGCGACCTTCACCGACCCGGACGAAGCCGCGGAATTCGTCGAAAGGACCGGCGTAGACTCGCTGGCGATCGCCATCGGCACCAGTCACGGCGCGTATAAATTCAAGGGTGAGCCGTATCTGGACTTTGAACGTCTCAAGACCATCCACAAGCTGATTCCGGACACCCCGCTCGTGCTGCATGGAGCCTCGACGGTTCTCAAGGAATTCGTCGATAAGTGCAACCAGTACGGCGGCAATATCCCGGGCGCACAGGGTGTACCGGAAGCCATGATCACCGAAGCTGCGAAATACGGGATCTGCAAGGTCAACATCGACACGGATCTGCGTCTTGCCATGACCGCGGAGGTCCGCAAATTCATCGCTGAAAATCCGGCGGAATTCGACCCGCGCAAATACCTCGGACCGGGCAGAGACGCCATTCAGGCCATGGTACAGCACAAGATCAAAAACGTGCTGAACGCATCGCATACGCTGTAGTTCCAAAAACACCGAAGCCCCCTCGCGCAGACCTACATTTTGCGCAAGGGAGCTTCGGTGTTTTATAGATAAATGCAATCTTATCTGTCTATGAATTTCCTGCCTGCGCCGTGCGAGCGCCGCACCGCGCAGGCGATATGGATTTACTTTTGTTATCTGCTCTTGATGTATTCCGAAACGATGCGGATACACTCGTCCTGGCTCAGCCTGGAGGTATCGAGCACCAGATCGTAATTACGCACATCCAGCCATTCGGTCCCGGTATAGTGCTTGTGATAAGCGGCTCTGCCCGCGTCTGTCTTTTCGCGGAGCCGCGTCGCCTCTTCCCTGCTGATGCCGTAACGACCCATCAGCTTTTCGATGCAATAATCCTTGTCCGCGTGGATAAAGATCCGCACCAGATCGGTGCGGTCGCGCAGAATATACTGCCCGCAGCGGCCGATAATGATGCAGGATTCGTCCATATCCGCAAGGCGGCGGATGATCTCAGACTGAAACTGGAACAGCTCTTCTTTCGTCAATCTGTCCGGCTGCGGCTGAGAAACCAGCGTGCCCTTGGCGATACCATGCTTACGCAGGAATTTATCCTCCAGCTTTTCATCGGTAAGATTGAACAGTGCCTCGCTGATGCCGCTGTCCTCGGATGCCATGCGGATCAGCTCTTTATCATAGTAACGAATACCCAGCGCATCCGCCAGACGGTGCGCAATGCCTCTGCCGCCGCTGCCGTATTCACGGCCGATTGTAATTACAAATTTCTCCATACCATTCTCCTTCGCTACTCTCCCAAGTAAGCTTTCTTTACTGCATCGTCATTCATCAAATCCTTTGCATCCCCACTGAGAACGATCTTGCCTGTTTCCAGCACATACGCGCGGTCAGCCACTTCCAGTGCTTTCTTCGCGTTCTGTTCTACCAGAAGCACCGTCGTGCCGCTCTTTTTGATTTCCTCGATGATCTGAAAGACCTCGCCGACAAAGAGCGGAGACAATCCCATGGACGGTTCATCCATCAAGATGATCTTCGGGCTGGACATCAATGCCCTGCCCATCGCCAGCATCTGCTGCTCGCCGCCGGACAGCGTGCCTGCGATCTGGTTTTTACGCTCTTCCAGACGCGGGAACTTTTCGTAAACCATCGCCAGATTGCGCGCGTATTCCGCGCGGTCCCTACGGGTATAAGCCCCCAGATCCAGATTTTTGAATACCGAGAGCTGCTGGAAGATACGTCTGCCCTCCGGTACGTGCGCCATACCCATCTCTACGATTTTATGCGGCGGCATCTTGGTCAATTCCTTGCCGTCAAACATGACGCTGCCGGATTTCGCCTTGAGCAGCCCGGTGATCGTGTGCAGCGTCGTCGTCTTGCCCGCGCCGTTCGCCCCGATCAGTGCGATGACTTCACCCTGGTTGACGTCAAAGGAGATTTTTTTGATGGCGTTGATGGCGCCATAGTTGACTTCCAAGTCTCTGATTTCTAACATTGCCATATGCACGCCCTCCTTATTCGCCAAGATAGGCCTTGACAACCTGCGGGTTGTTCAACACGTCGCTTGTTTTGCCCTGTGCCAGTACCGTACCGAAATTCAGCACCGTCAGCTCCTCACAGATACCGGATACCAGCCGCATGTCATGCTCGATCAAAAGGATCGTCATGTCAAAATTCGCTCTGACAAACTGGATCGTATCCATCAGTTCCTGCGTTTCGTTCGGGTTCATACCCGCCGCCGGTTCGTCCAGCAGCAGCAGCTTCGGCGAAGTCGCCAGCGCTCTGGCGATCTCCAGCTTTCTCTGTTTGCCGTAAGGCAGGTTCGCCGAGATAAAGTCCTTCTCGTCTGCCAGTCCGAACACCGCAAGCAGCTCCTCCGCTTTCTCATTCATCTGTTTTTCAGTCTTGAAATAGGATGGCAGGCGAAAGATGCCGTCAGCCAGCGAGTACTTATAATCATTATGCAGTCCGAGCTTGACATTGTCAAGTACCGAGAGCTGTTTGAACAGTCGGATATTCTGGAAAGTTCTCGCGATGCCCTTTTTGTTGATTTCAATGGTGCTCTGTCCGGTCAGCTTTTCTCCATCCAGAAAAAAGTTCCCTTCCGTCGGTTTATAGACGCCCGTCAATAAATTGAACGCTGTCGTTTTCCCTGCGCCGTTCGGACCGATCAAGCCGTAAAGCTGCCCTTTGTTGATCGTCAGCGTGAGCTCATCGACCGCCTTCAAACCGCCAAACGAGATACCTAAATTCTTTGTTTCCAGCATTGGCGCTGCCATATTAGCTCACCTCCTGTTCTTTGCCGGGCGCTTGACCGGCTGCCCTGTCCTTGCTGCCAAGGTGCAGATAGCCTTTGAAGCGCGCTTTGTACATTTTCATAGTTTCGTTGTTGTTTGCCAGCATCATCACGATCAGCAGGATTGCGTAGATCAGCATTCTGTAGTCGCTGAACGAACCGCGCAGCAGCTCCGGCAATGCCGTCAGAATGATCGCCGCGATGATGGAGCCGCGCATGCTGCCGATACCGCCGAGCACGACGAATACGAGCACCAGAATGGATAAGTTGTAGTCGAATTTGACCGCGACCAGACTGGACAGATTGTGTCCGTAGAGGACGCCTGCCATGCCCGCGAACATCGCGGAAACAGTGAATGCGATCAGCTTATACTTCGTGATGTTGATACCGATGGACTCTGCCGCGATACGGTTGTCGCGGATCGCCATGATCGCGCGGCCCGCTCTGGAATTGACCAGATTGAGGATGACGATCAGGGTGATGAAAATCAGCACGAAACCGACGATATAGTTGGAATCGCGCGGTCCGCTGGTAATGCCCATCGCGCCGTTGATCAGTTCCTCGGAGGTCAGCGGGTCGATGTCCATATTGTTATAGGTCTCGACGCTGAGTGCCATATGCAGACCGTTGACGTCTTTGACCAGATAAATATTATTGACGACATTCTTGATGATCTCGCCGAAAGCCAGCGTCACGATCGCCAGATAGTCGCCGCGCAGACGCAGGACCGGGATACCGATCAGCACGCCTGCCACAGCCGCAACCAGTCCACCGATCAAAATCGCCAGCGGGAAACGAACCCAGACCGAGGTGAGGCTTTCCTGGGTCAGAATACTGAACGTACTGCCGACGAACGCACCCAGACACATGAAGCCCGCGTGTCCGAGACTCAGCTCACCGAGAATGCCGACCGTCAGATTCAGTGAAAGCGCCATGATGACGTAGGCACAGATCGGTACGAACAGCCCTTTGATCAGGCTGGAGCCGCCCGGCAGTCCGTTATAGATCATGCAGAACACGAAACAAGCCGCGACGATCGCATAGGTGATCAGATTCTGCCGAGTCGTCTTGTTTAAGGTTTTGGATTGTAATTTGTTTTTCATGCCGCCCACCTACACTTTCTCTCGCATGGTCTTGCCGAGGATACCGGTCGGCTTGACGAGCAGTACGATGATCAGCACGCCGAATACGATTGCGTCGGACAGGGTCGAGGAAATATATGCCTTGCTCAGGTTTTCGATCACGCCGAGCAGGATGCCGCCGATCATCGCGCCCGGAATGGAGCCAATGCCGCCGAATACTGCCGCTACGAATGCCTTGATGCCCGGCATCGCGCCGGTGTACGGTCCGATCAGCGGATAGGACGAGCAAAGCAAAAGGCTTGCGACCGCCGCCAGCGCGGAGCCGATCGCGAAGGTCACGCTGATCGTGCTGTTGACATTGACACCCATGAGCTGTGCGGCACCTCTGTCCTCCGAGACAGCCTGCATCGCAGAACCGATCCGGGTATGGTTGATGAACGCGGTCAGAGCGATCATAATCACGATGGTTGCCGCGATCGTCAGGATCGCTTCGCCTGTGACGGTCAGTCCTTCGGCGACATGCCAATCCGGGAGATTCAAGATGTCCGGGAAATTTCTGGACGCCGAGCCGAAGATCAGCAGCGCCATATTCTGCAGGAAATAGCTGACACCGATGGCGGTGATCAGTACCGCCAGCGGCGGTGCGTTTCTGAGCGGCTTGTATGCGATTTTTTCGATGGTCACGCCCAGCACTGTGCAGACGATGATAGCACAGACGATAGCCACACCTGCCGATGTGTGCATCGAAGAAACTGCGGTAAAGATGACGAAACCACCGATCATGATGACGTCACCATGCGCGAAGTTCAGCATCTTCGCGATACCGTATACCATCGTATATCCAAGTGCGATCAGCGCATAAACGCTGCCGAGGCTGATGCCGCTGATCAAGTAAGACAGAAAATTCATAAAATTACCTCATATGTTTGTTCTTATATAGCGGAAGCGGGGACCTGCATCCTGCCGGTCCCCTTCCATTTATCTTCTCTGAAAGCATGGTCGAAATCAATTGCCTGCGTTTGTCTATGTCCTGTGATGTCGTTGGTCTCGTCCGATGCGCCCCAGATTAGGCTGCCTTGTAAGTACCGTCTTTGATGATCATCGCCATCGGCGTCTTCGTCGGTTCGCCGTCCGCTGCCCAAGTCATCGTTCCGGTTGCCCCTGTGAATTCGATTTCGGTCATTGCCGTCTTCATCGCTTCGCAGATATCAGAAACGCTCATGTCCGGTGTGATGCCTGCCTTTTCGGCTGCCGCCTTGATGATGAACATGGCATCGTAAGCGTCTGCTGCGAACTGGTTCGGTACTTCACCGTTGTATTTCTTTTCGTAAGCAGCTGTAAATGCCTTAGATTCCGGATTTTCGGAGTCAGCGGCGAACGGGGTCAGCAGCATCACGCCCTCTGCCAGGGACGCATTGGAGCCTAACTGGTCGATGACGCCGTCCAGACCGTCGCAGCCGAAGAACTGTACATCTAAGCCCGCTTTATCTGCCTGCGTTAAGAACAGGGACGCTTCCTGTGCGTAGAACGGCAGGAATACCAGATCTGCGCCGGATTCCTTCATCTTCTGGATCTGCACAGTGAAGTCCTGTGCGGAGTCCTTGGTGAAAGCCTCTGCTGCGACAACCTTCACGCCCTTTGCTGCGGCTTCTGCCTTAAAGGTCTTGTAGATACCGTTGGAATATACGTCAGAGGAGTTGTATACTACGCCGACCTTTGCATCCGGGAAATGTTCCGCAAAGTAGTCCGCGGAGCCGACGCCCTGGTTCGGGTCGGAGAAGCATACGCGGAATGCGTTGTCACCCTTGATGGATTCTACTGCGGAACCGGAAGGTGTGAGCTGGAACATATTATCCTCGGAGCTTAACGCGACGACTGCGGTACAAGGTGCAGAGGTAACAGTTCCCATCAGCATCTGCATGCCTTCGTCTTTTAATGCGTTGTAAGCGTTGACAGATTTTTCGGTGTCGTGCTCGTCATCCTGCCAGTGGAATTCGATCGGATAGCCGTTGATGCCGCCGGCCGCGTTGATCTCTTCTGCTGCCATCTCTGCCGCGTTCTTTACCGCCTGTCCGTAAACTGCTGCACCGCCGGTTGTAGGTCCGATACCGCCGATGATGAATTTTGCACTGGCGTCTGCGCCGTCATTGCCTGTTGTGCCTGCATCATCGCTGCTGCCGCAGGATGCAAAAGCGAAGGTCATGACTGCTGCCATCGCAACAGCCGCGAATTTTTTGAAATAAGATTGCTTTTTCATTTTGGGTTCCTCCCTTTTCGGTTTTGTTTTGATTTGATTCGATTGCAAGTTTTCTTTTGATTGGCTTAAGGTGTGTCACAATAAAAGCCCGCGGCGCTGTTTGCCGCAGGCTTTTAAAGTTCTATGTTTACTGAGCGGTGATAAGCTCTTTGTAAGCCTACCATGATGTCTCTGCTTACCACTTCTCAGTAAATATCTATCCAAGAGACCATGAACTTTTTCGTTTCCCTGCATGCAAACTCGCACTATTTCTAATCACGACCCCGATCCCGAGGATACCGGCTAGTAAAATAATGCTAATGACGAGAATGCTGATAATGACAAGCAGGTTTACCATGAAGTTCATCGTGTTTCTCCTTTCCTTAAGTGATATACGAAGTTTACCATAGGTCAGCAGAGATGTCAATACCTTTTTTATATTTTTTCAATAATTTTTTTGAGTTTATTTGTTGCTTTGAACAATTTTTCACACAATCCGGCAGAAATTCAATGATTTTCACACTTTTTTGTGTATCATATATTATTTTATATATCCGTATGCAGAGTTTTTTATTTTTGTAAACAAAATTCATTTTTCATGCCGCGCCCGGCACCTGCGTGCGAAAGCTTTAATCCGCTCAAGGCAGCCGATGAGATCGGCTGCCTTGCGCGGGTTAATTTACATTTGCTTTCCAATTTTTAATTTCTTCCTTTTCGCATGCGGTTTTCGTTACTGCGCTTTGCGTATCATGCAATCCTTTTTATAGAAGCGCAGCGCGTATTCTTTGATGTCCGGATAGCCCTCGTCTACAAAAGGCTCTGCCCTGCGCAGCGCTTCCATCTGCGCCAGCCCCTGTGCGCATCCGTCATTCATAGCCGCGATACTGTCTGCGGCTTGCCCATATGTTCTAAAGCTTTTCAATTTCGGCAGCGGAGAGCCCGGTCGCCTCCGCGATCTGCTCCTTCGTCAGATTGAGGGCTTTCAGATTCTTCGCAATCTCATGCTTTTCCTGCGTTACGCCTTTCTTAAAGCCTTGTGCAAGCCCTTGCTCTCTTGCCACGGATATCTCGGTGTTGTACTGCAGCTGGTATTTCAATCTGGCTTCTCTGCGCTCATATTCCAGTTCGTCCTGCGAAACCTTGCGATAGGTGTTTTCCGTCATGTCCATGTCCTCCTCCGATAGGATTTGCCGCACATAGTCCTGATATTCCTCATCGCTGGCATACTTCAGATAAGCGCCTAATCTTTCAACTTCTGTCAGACTGCGCACCGGCTTCGTGACGTCGATCTTTTCCAGCTCCAAAAAATGAAACTCCACTCTGTCGCTGAGCAGCAGTCCGCTGTTTTTCTCCCGCACCGCAAAGATATTATGGCAAAGTTCCAGCTCGGGAAAGAGCTTGCCGTCGATGATGGATACGACTATGCTTTTTCTCATCTTATCATATTTTTCGCCGCCCTGCAACGAAGAATTCACCAGTCTGCCTCCGTAAAAGAGCGCGCGGCTCTGATAAAAGCCGAAAGAGTTTGCTTGCATTTCAATATTGAGTAGTTCTCCTGCGTCGGTCTCCGCTTTGATGTCCATGACCGTGCCTTTTTCCATTTCCCGTTCCGGGGTCTCGATAGGATTTTTGATGACGATGGCGCGGATCGGATCCTGCTTGCGCGCGAGAATGATGTTCAAAATCTCCATCAGCGCGCCCTTGGATTCCGCTGTGTCCCGTCCGAAAACCGCGTGAAAGACGTAATCGTCTGTCAAAGGCATTTTGCCGCGAAAGGTATCGCGGAACAGGTCGAGCTTCTCCGGCGCGTCATGGCTCTGCTTCTGTATTTGTTGTTTCATGACATCCTTTCTTATTCTTTGTTTCCTGAAACATTCTTTAATTCCAATAATTGTTTGCTCGAGCTGTTTCTACCTTAACATATTTCAATTTCCAGTTCAAGTGCTTTTTGGAATTTTTTATCAAGGAAGATTTATCTGCCCTACAGGATTCTCCTTACAATCGCAACAGCCGTCCGGCTTCTTTTGAGATCCCCTATGTGTTCGGATCGTTTACTGTTTACTCTGCATTCACTTTTTAGCGTGTATTACGGAAAAAAAGGAGATTTTTTTATTAGAGAAGCTTTCGTACGCACAAGGCAGCCGAGGAAATCGGCTGCCTTGCGCGGGTTGATTTGAATTTGCCTTCAAATCGGTTTGAGTTATTTTGGGTTACAAAACTCTTTTCCTATTTGGTCCAGAGTCTGCTTGCGTATTTGCACTGCTTCAGCGCGGTCTGCGCTGTTAAATTACCGTCCTTGTCATAGACCATGACCTTGACTTTGTAGTAGTACAGCGTGCCCTTTTTGCCGTAGGTGTTGATATAGATGCCGCTCTTGCCGGTCATCATCGCCTTGTAGCCTGCGGACTTTTTCGTGCTTCTGTAGAATTTGTATTTTACGGTATAGCCAGCGTCTGTGATTGCCTTGAGGTCGCTCTTCACAACGAGCTTGACATTCTTCTTTGCAGTTCTGGCAGAGCGTGCTGTCAGCCGCAGTTTGGAAACCTCGCGAGCAATCATCTTATCAGTTTCTTCCTTTCCATCCTTTTCACCGGCTTTCGCCCGGAAAGTGATGGTCGCCTTGTCACCGGTCTTCAGACCTGTGAGCTTCTCGACTTTGCCCATTTCCTTACCGTTTAAGACTACGGATGCCAGTTCGTATCCTGCAGCCGCGGTGATGGTCGCCGTTTTGCCGTCCGCGCTGAGCTCTGCCTTACCGGAGCCGATGACGGTGATCTCCGGCTTCTGCGTTGTCGGTGCATAGCTGCCGCCGCCGGAGAAACCGCCGGAGGTTGCGGGGATCTTCTCGGTCTTTGCATAGTGACAATCGGTGCAAGTGCCGGTGTGGGTACCATCACCATTGTTCGTCCAACTGCCGAGGGTGTGGGCTGCAAACTTCGGATCATCGCCTGCCGTGCAGTTTCTGTAATGCTCGCTGTCATTGAGAGATGTCCACGCCTGCGAACCGGTATCGTGGATATGGGCGATAGGCTTATACGTAGCGGCCACCGTCACATGATGGCTCGGCATGGTGAAGGTGTTGTCGGATGCGACAGCAACATTACCCACCCAATTGTCAAACACCTGCCCAGATGGGGCGGTCTTTGCGCTCAGAGTAACCTTCGTGCCGGGGGCAACATTCGTGCTGTGGTCAGCACTGCCGTTGGTCACGGAGACGGAATAGGTCTTTGCGGGAGCATAGCCGCAGAACTTGCACACGCCACTATCCATCGTGTGGTTTTCCGTGGTGCTGTCATCGCCCGCGGTGCAATACTTGGTGTGCTGGTTTTCATCAAACTGTGCATAGGCGTAGGTATGCACGTGAGCCGGAGAAACACGGAAAGTGATATAGACCGTGCTTCTCTCGACTTCTGTGCCGACTGTGTTCGTGACACTCAGCTGAGCATAGTAGGTATCAACATCACTCGGAATCGTGATATCGGCGCTGTTTTTCGTACTCGAAGCGGCAATCGTTCCCTCCCATGGTTTTGTCTTATCAGCCTTCCACTCATAGCTGATGGTTCCAAGCACAGAAATCTTCTGAACACTCCCGTAGCTTCTATAGTAAATGTCCTGAGTCAGCGGAGTCCCGTTTAGGTGATAGCCTTCGCCTGTCGGGATCGTAGAGAATGTTGCAACGCCGTGGAAGGTATCGCCGGCGGTCACATTGTACGTAGCTTCCAGACCCTGCCAGCCGTTGCCCGGTACAGATTTACTCGGCCACAGTACGGCAGGATTGGGCGCATCACCGTTAACGGCTGCCAGAGGGATTGCCGGGGTGAGGTTCGTGTTAGTACCCTCTGTTACTGTAATCTTCATCTCCTTGGAGTTTTGGGTTGCGCCATATTTGTCCGTTACCACGCAGCGGTAGGTCTTTTCGCCAACATCGGTCGTAGGGGCGGCATAATCATAGGCTGTTTCACTGGAAATATCATTCCAGTTGCTGTCGCCATTCTTGACCTGCCACTGATAGTTCACACCATGACCCACTGCCTTGACAAACAGACGCGCGGTCGCGTTCTGCTTTACGGTCAGATCGCCAGACTGATTTGCAATGGACAGACCGGGGGCGTTGACCGTTACGGTGAAGTGGGCGCTGGTAATGGTCACATTGCCGCGCGTGACTTCGAACCAGCACTCATAGCTGCCTGTATCAGTAAATCTGAGGGAAGCGGAGAAACTGTCCGTCGCGGAAGCCGCAACGGTTGCGGATGCCTTGACCGTTTCCGTGCCGTCCTTTTTCGCAATCAGCTTATAGGTGATAGGTTTGCCGCTTTCGCCGCTCGTTGCCTTGGCATTGAGCGTCAGCGCGCTGTCCCCGATGGTATAGGTCTTATCATCCGTATTAACAGTTTCCCACTTGAGAGCAGAAACAGCCGTTCCCTTCACAACAAGGGTCAGAGAGGAGCCGTCCGCTGCAACAGTAGAGTTGCCAACAATAGAGTAATTCTCGTTGGGGTCATCGCAGAAAGGCACTGCGCTTGCAGAAGCCGCAAACTTATAGTTCTTTTCGGGCTTCAGAACGATTTTTCCATAGTATTTCGTTCCTGCAGCGATGGTGCTTGCTGGGATATTGCATACACTGTCCGTATACCAGTTGATGCTGTCCACGGTATAGCCTCTGCCGACAGCCGTAGCACCGGGGGGCAGGGGTATCGGGTGTCAGCGCCGCGCTCAGTTTAACAGGGGCACTGGAAATCTCCGTTACCACCGGGGCTTCATTCACCACCAGCTTGACGATATGCTGGTTGCTGAAAATGCCGACGGAGCTGCCGCCCTTTTGCAGATTCAGCTGCAAATCAAAGGGATAGACCGACGAGGCTGCGCCTGCGGGAATGGTATGGCTATATTCGGTGGCGGTGGCGCTGATGGGAACGCTGGTGGTTGGGGTGTTAGAGCCGACGGTATAGCAATCGAAATTGGTTCGATAGGTATAGCCCGCATTTACCAACTCAGTCGCCAGAGGATTCCACTCGAATTTGAGGGTATGCGCCTTGTCGTTGGTCAGATTCTCAAAGGTGCCCTTCCAGTCCTTGGCGTAGTCGATCTCGACGCCGTCCAACTTGACGGACTTCATGCCCCATGCGTTGGGGATGACAACGGCTTCTCTAAATATAAAATACATACCTGTCGGAGAAACTTCAAATCCTTGCATGGAAGACCAATCATAAGCTGTCCTGCATTCATTCCCCCTCAAAATGGCACTATTACCTAAACATGCCCGGTAACCAGCCATAGCTGTATCAGAAACATGGGTAACAATATTCGCGGATTTCTCAAAGGTGCCTGCTGTCAGCTTGGTTGCCAACCCGTTGCTTGAAGCAAGGTTTTCATTATAAACATCTTTGAAAGTTCCTCCGGCAAGTTCGACAGCCGGTGAAAACTCCGTAATTTCCCCGGAAGGTTTTTGGCTATAATAAGCGTAAACTTTTTGCTTGAAAACTCCTCCTGTAATTTTCACAGGAAGCTTATTGTATTTCGGTGTTCCAGTGGCAGAACTGTCATTTCTTGTAAATGCCACCTTTCCGTCAATCTCACCACCAGTGATTACAATTTGGCGGTCATCCCCGAAACGGTTCTCTGTATACACTGCCTAACCGTAGCTCATACCGTGTTCATTTTTATCAGGTATCTGAAGCTTACCGCCGTTAATTGTGAGATTTGCATCTTCACATTTAATCAAATTAACCTGCCGCTTCGAGTTACTTACGATTGTACCCCCATTTATGGTAAGACTGCCATAGCATTCAATATAGTTCACAAAATTAAAGGAACTGCTGAATGTACCGCCATCAATGGTAAGGCTACCCATACCGCTAATATAAATTGGATACTGTACATTGGTAAGATTCTCTCCAAATTCCATTTCAATCCTACCGCTACCACTTGGACTGCTATCTTTGATTGTCAAGTCCTGACTTTCTACAGCAATCAGATGTGTATCCTTTACAGAAGTTACAAGTTTCAGAGTATGCCCATTCAAATCAAGGACATGACCACCACCTTTGAAGGTCAAATTTGTGGTCGATGTAAGACCTGCACCGCCGTTCTCATTGGTGGTGTCGATGTTTGCCATGAGCTTGATCTTAGCCGAGCCCTTATTGACTTTGCTTCTCAGCTCCTCATAGGTGCTGACTTCCACAAAGCCATCTGCCGCGCTCGCCGTCACGCCCATGGCGGGCACAAGGGACAGCAGCATGGCCAGCGTCAGCAACCAACTGGTAAGGCGTTTTTTCATGTTTGTATTCCTCC
>UQMQ01000015.1 GCA_900542245.1 uncultured Eubacteriales bacterium | reverse complement strand
CAAAGGAAGAAAAATGGATATAATTATAATTGTAAAACGATAATTTATTTGGAGGAACACCGATATGAATTTTGAAACGGAAAACATTGAATTCAAATCCGGATTCACCGAAGAAATATATAAAGAGGTTATCGCATTCGCAAATACGGACGGCGGCGTTTTGTATATCGGTATTGATAATGACGGAAACGCTGTCGGCTTGAACAATGTTGATGACGAATATACTCGTATTACTAACGGAATTCGTGACGCTATTCTTCCCGATGTGACGATGTTTGTGAAATACACTATTCAGGAAAACAAGGTCGTTCGCATTACAATCAGCGAGGGTACGAATAAGCCCTACTACCTGCGTTCAAAAGGGTTGAAGCCAAACGGTGTTTATGTCAGACAAGGCACTTCAAGCGTGCAGGCATCAAGTGAACAAATCCGTCAAATGATTAAGGACAGCGACGGAGACGATTTTGAATCAATGCGTTCTATTGAACAAGAGTTGACTTTCACTTCTGCCGCTGCTGCGTTTGAGAGTTATGGCGTTGATTTTTCCGAAGAAAAATACTTGGCGCTCGGTATGATTCATAAAAACGACGGACTGTTCACCAACTTGGCGCTGCTTATGTCAGACCAATGTCAGCATTCAATCAAAGTTGCCGTGTTCGGCGATGATGAAAACACAACTTTTAAGGATAGCAGAGAATTCAAAGGCTCGATATTTAAGCAAATTAATGAAACATTTCGATATATTATGCTAAGCAACCGCACATCTTCGGTTTTCAAAGGTCTTGAACGCATAGATAAATCTGAGTATCCCGAAGCTGCTTTGCGTGAGGCGTTGCTCAATTCGGTTGTTCACCGTGATTACAGTTACAGCGGAAGTATCATTATCAATATCAACGATAAGCAGATGGAATTTGTATCTATCGGCGGACTTCTTCCCGGCCTAACGGCTGATGATATTCGCAGTGGTATTTCACAGCCGAGAAACAAAAATCTTGCCGAAGTATTCCACCGCCTAAAGCTTATTGAAGCCTATGGAACCGGCATACGAAGAATTTATAAATTGTATGAAAATTGTTCCGTTCAACCTCGCATTGAGGTAACACATAACACATTCAAAATGATTTTGCCGAATATGAGTGTTGCCGAGCCGTTGGCGGTCAAGACTTATTTAACGCCGCAAAAGGAACACATTCTTGATTTTATTTCCAAAAACGGACAAATCACAGAAGCTGAAATTATGAAATTACTCGGTGTTAAAAGAACAAGAGCGTACACCGTTGCAAAGCAAATGTGCGATGATAACTTGATTGCCGCAGTCGGCAGAGGCGTGGATAAAAAATATATTGCACAGGGCTGAACAAAATGATGCTTGAAAATAAATCGGGACTTATTTAGACGAGATGATTTTACAACCTCTCGATAATTCTCAAAATTCCCAACCGCACTGTACGAAAGTATGTGCTACCATAAATTCTCTCACACCTACAGTTCTTCCGTCTTAAACATTGCATCTGCCTTGTAGTAACTGTGGTAAATGTATTAAACCAACACTTCCCACTTGCCGTAGCGTTTGCCGTCAACTCTACGGATGTATTGTTTCTCTTTCAGAGAGTCAATAATGCGCTTTATACTTCTGACAGACTTTCCTGTTTGTTCTGCAAGCTCGGTTTGCTTAACAGACGGGTTCTTTTTTATTAAATCTAACACCGCAAGTTCTTCTAAAGTGCATTTCAAAGTGTCAATTTGGCACTTTGGCGTTTCGATTCTGGCACTTTGGGAAGTGTTTTCATCCACAAAATCAACATGCATATAGCGATTCTTTAATTCGTAATTTGTGCCGAGCAGAAGATTTGAGAAAAACAATTCCAAAAATTTTGTGGTGGAATGAATACCTTTTTGCAAATCGTTATAGTTTGCCCGAACCAATGCATTACGGAAATACCAGGAGTTTTCACGGAACGCATCATTGTTGAAACGGAAACCAAAGGTTTTCATATACTTAATCATAAACACGGCGGTGGCTCTTGTGTTACCCTCGCCAAAGGGATGAATTTGCCAAATGTCCGATGCAAACTTTGCAAGATGCTTCACCGATGCTTCAACCGACAGTCCCTCATAGGAAAACTGTTTTTCGGTGGCAAAAT
The DNA here is from genome assembly GCA_900542245.1 of uncultured Eubacteriales bacterium. Classification (GTDB taxonomy): domain Bacteria; phylum Bacillota; class Clostridia; order Peptostreptococcales; family Anaerovoracaceae; genus CAG-238. The sequence goes on along the minus strand of UQMQ01000015.1, from coordinate 22,469 downwards.
CATAATCCAACGTATCTTTTATGCTATTAAAATCAGCATAGATAACTGTTTCGCCGTTCAGTATCCATTCTTTTTTGGAAATGTTATACTTGCGGATTTGTCCGGCGTGGTCAAATACACCCTCAAACAATCTGCGGTGAATGGTAATCCACTCGGCAGGGGAAAACTGAAACGCCTTTTCGCCCAAAAGCTTCGTTATTCTTGCAGATACAATATCTGCCTCTTTGGTGTTGTCCTCAGCCTCGGTGCGGGTGGTTCTCTGCTCGTAATAGCTGTGAATACGATTCTGAGCCTCATCAATGGTGATTTTGCCCTCGATGTGATCCTTTGCGGTGTCCAGCAAATATTCAGAGGTTTTCAGTCCGTCAACCGCCTGCAAGCCGATAGCAGTTTGCCACGCTTCACTTTTTTCGGCTCTGTCCGGTTCGCCCTGCTTGATATATTCTTCCAGTTCAAATTGCCAATTCTGATCCGGCATATCTGCACCTCATTCCTTGCTCAAATCTTCCGCCTTGAATGTCGTGTACCCCTCGTAATAGTAACTGTGGTCGATGCCTTTCATATAGACTTCACGGCTGTTAATTTCGTCCGTAAGCGCACCTTTTAGCAACACTTTAATCTCCACATCTTTAATCGGACTGCGTTCCATTGCGAGGAGATAATCTTCTTTATCCACCTTGCTCCAGTCTACAACTTTGCCGATTTCATTTTTCAAGATATGGTCAAGCCAAATGCGAGTACTGCGACCGTTACCCTCACGGAATGGGTGGGCAATGTTCATCTCAACATACTTTTCTACTATCTGATTAAAATTTGACTGTGGCATTTTGTCGATATTTTCAAGTGCTACTTGCAAGTACATAAGCGGTGCAAAGCGGAAATTACCTTTCGCCATATTCACCGTGCGGATTTCTCCGGCAAAGTCATAAATATCCTCAAAAAGGTACTTGTGGATTGCCTGCAATGTTACAAACTTACCTGCCGGAAGAGTATCGAGTAAGCGTGTTTCAAAGAGCGCAACAGCCTTTTTCTTACTGATGCGTTCTTCTTCACGGGCAAGGTCGGCGGAGCTTGTCAGACCTAATTTATTTTCAAGTGCCATATTGCACCTCCGAAATTTGATTATTTATCCGCTGCAATACCGGATTTCATCCAAGCGTCAATTTCGCTGACTTTGAATTTCCAAAGGCGTCCGATTTTGCTGCGGGCATATTTCTTTTTTCTATCCAATCAAGTACGGTGTCACGACTGACGCCAAGATATTCGCAAATTTCTTTCATTGAGTACCAGCGCTCGATGTTAGAATCTATTAGATTTTCCTCGCTTTCAGATCGTTGCAATTATACAAATCTAGCATATCACACAGAACGCTTAAAAGCAATGATTATTGCGGGTTTCACCCTCTGCAATGCGGTCGCAGAAGTTAGTGCCATAATTGCTTTCTTACAATGTCAAGCCCTAAATCATTGATTTTATGGGCTTTTTCTTTAAATAGCTACCGCAAGGCAAGAGCTAAAAGTGTAGAATAGTCATTGTATCTTGTGCTGATTCGTTGAAAGTGAGTATAGCATACAAAGCATCCTCGCTTCCTTTTTTTAAGGATTCCTGAAATTTAAGCCGTTTTTGCGAAAGCGGAGAAAAAAGAAAAGTCCAGAAAACCGCTTGGCTACTGGACTTTTTGGCGGAAGCGGTGGGATTCGAACCCACGTGCCCTTGCGGACAACCGCATTTCGAGTGCGGCTCGTTATGACCACTTCGATACGCTTCCATATCCGATTATGTAGGAAATATTGCTCAGCGATATTTCCGGCATGACGACAAAAGCACCTTGCGGCGCAAATCTTTATCCATCATACCATATCTTTTTGTAAAATTCAAGTATGCACGAAAAATTTTTGGCAAAGCGCCGACAAAAGCGTCGTACGGACGAAACGGTCGGCAGGGAGCCTTCTTTGCCCCGCGCCGACCGATATCGCCGTGCATACATCTTATTGTCTGGCTACTTCTCGCATACCCTGCTTATTTCAGATTCTCCGGATTCAGGCACTTGAGCTCGTCGATGACGAACAGACCGTCCTTGCGGATCAGCACATCATCGAAATAGATTTCGCCGCCGCCGTATTCCGGACGCTGAATCATCACCAGATCCCAGTGGACAGCAGACTTGTTGCCGTTGCATGCGTCCTCGTATGCCATACCCGGCGTCAAGTGGAAGCTGCCGCAGATTTTCTCATCAAACAGCGTGTCCTTCATCGGGTGCAGCACATAAGGATTGACGCCGATGGCAAATTCGCCGAAATAGCGCGCGCCCGCATCGGTATCCAGCAGTGCGTTGATGCGTGCGGTATCGTTGGCGGTCGCCTTGATGATCTTGCCGTCCTTGACCTCGAAACGGATATTTTCGTAGGTGAAGCCCTGTTCCTCGCTGAAGGTATTGTAGGCGATCACGCCGTTCATCGATTCTTTGACCGGAGCGGTGTAGACTTCGCCGTCCGGAATGTTGCAGCGTCCGTCGCATTTGACTGCCGGAATGCCCTTGATGGAGAAGGTCAGATCGGTGTCCGGACCGACCAGACGCACCTTGTCCGTGCGCTGCATGAGATCGACCAGCGGATCCATCGCTTTACTCATTTTGTTGTAGTCCAGTGTGCAGACATTGAAGAAAAATTCCTCAAACGCTTCCTGCGATTTGCTTGCCAGCTGTGCCATCGAAGGATTCGGATAGCGCAGCACGACCCACTTGGTGCGGTTGACACGCCAGTCCAGTGTCGGCGCGGTCAGTCGTTCATACATATTTAAGGTTTCGATAGGAATATCGCTTAATTCCGATGTATTGTCGCTGCCTCGTACAGCAATGTAGGCATCCATGCCTTTCATTTGATGTAATTGGTAATCGTTCAAATACGAGACCTGCTCCTCGTCCGCACCTAGCAGCATTTCACGCAGAAGCTGACTGTCGCGGTGGTTGACATAAGGACGGGCGCCCAGTTTGTAGGCATCCTTGATCAGCTGCCGCACCAACGGCTTGCTGCATTCGCCCTCATAATCGATCAATACCTTTTCGCCCGGCTTGAGTGCGCAGGAATAACCTGTAAGCAGGGCAGATAATTCTTTGACTCTCGGATCCATTTTGACCTCCTGAAATTTTTTTGAAACGTGTGTTCCCTAAGAAACAGTATACCCGAAAACGGACAAAATTACCAGAGAAAATTGCGGCGCACAGCAAGGTGCGGGGCAGTCAATCAGTCTGTCAGGCATGTCACATGCAGGGTCTGCGCATCGATCTGTCTGCGCAGCGGGGTGCAGGGTGATATGCAAGGCGCATGCATTTCGTTAAGAAAGTGTTAAGAAACGGAACGGCAAAGTGCGCAAAGATTGATTTATCGCGCAAAAACCTCTAAAATAATAAGATAACACTCGTTTGCGGCGCGGCGAAAACGCCTGTCGCTGCAAGTGAGGGACGGATTTTGGCACAGACGGAGACCAGCTATGAGAACAGTGTTCATTGTAAATCCCAAAGCGGGTAAGGGACAGGGCAGAGAAAAATTTATCGCGGAGATCGAAGCCGCATCAGAGAAGACCAGGGTACCGGTCGAGATATACAGCACACAGGGTAGTGGGGACGGAGAAATTTTAGCTGCGCAGCTCGCCCAGGAGGCAGAGGCGCGGGGCGAGGAAACGCGCATCATCGCATGCGGAGGTGACGGCACGCTGAATGAGGTGCTGAACGGTGCGATGCATCACGCGCATGTCGTGATCGGCGTGGTGCCGATCGGTACAGGCAATGATTTTTGCAGGAATTTCCCGGAGGCGGGGGATTTTCTGGATATTGAGGCGCAACTGACCGGGACGGTGATGGACTGCGACGCGATTCGCTACAGCGGAATGCTCGATGGGCGCGTGCAGACGCGGTACTGCGCGAATATGTTCAACATCGGTTTTGACTGCAACGTCGTCGATCTGACTGCGAAGCTCAAGACCTATCCATTGCTTGCGGGCAGCATGGCGTACCTGATGGCGGTGCTCTGCATTTTGGTCAGGAAAAAGGGCGCAGATCTGCGTGTGGAGCTGGACGGCGAGGTCTATGAGGATGGTCCGGTGCTACTGACGGCGCTGGCGAACGGCTCGTTCTGCGGCGGCGGTGTCAAGAGTGCACCAACCGCACGTCTCGATGACGGTTTGATGGATGTGAATATAATTTACAATGTCAGCAGACGGGAGTTTTTGTCAAAGTTTCCGGCTTATTCCAAGGGTACGCATATGCAGCTTCCGGGCATTGAAAAGATTATTTTTGCCAGACAGTGCCGCCGCGCGGTGATCACACCGCGGCAAGGCGCGATGCGCCTGTGTACGGACGGCGAGATCGTCGATGCCGGACGTATCGAATTCGAGGTGGTGCCGCGGGCGTTTCGTCTGCTGCTACCTGCAGCGGAGAGAAAACCCGATGAAACGGGAGAGAACAGGTGAAACAGACGGCAGCATGAACGCGCTGTGCGATGAGGTCAGGCGTGCAGCCTCAAAATACGGGAAACGCGAAACTGCGGGGTGATCCGGCTTGAGATGCCGGAACGCTCCGCAGTTTTTTCTCGGATCCTATATGACCGTACGTGTTTATCGCTCGTTTGCAGCCTTGTAGATCTGATACATGTCCTCTTCGTAGAGCACCTTGGCGCTGCCTTTTTTGCCGCCGCTGGCGATGGCGCAATTGTGTGCCATTTCGCGCAGGATCGCATCAGACGGCGCGATGCCGAGTGCTTTCAGTGAGGTCGGCATGTGGATGGAGCGGAAAAACGCCTCCAGCTTTTCGATGCCTGTGCGGATGACTGTATCGATGTCGTCGGACGGTGTGACTTCCATGACATTGACGGCAAACTGATAAAAGCGGTCCTTGCAGCTATCACAGACATAGCGCGCCCAACTGCCCCAGATGGCAGCAAGTCCCGCGCCGTGGGCGACATCATAAACGCCGCCGATCTCGTGCTCCAGTGCGTGGGAAGCGAAATCGGAGGCCTGAATGCCACAGCCGGTCAGACCGTTGTGTGAAAGGCTGCCTGCCCACATCACTTCGGCTCGTGCGTCATAATTCTGCGGATCGTCGCGCAGGATTACCGCATTTTTCATGACTGTGCGCAGCACTGCTTCTGCAATACCGTCGGTGATCTCCATGTGTCCATCGTTGGTAAAATAGCGTTCCAGCGTGTGCATCATAATATCGGTACAGCCGCAGGCAGTCTGGTAATCCGGCAGCGTCATGGTCAATGCCGGATTCATCACCGCAAAACGAGGTCTGCACAGATCAGAATTGTAGCCGCGCTTCTTGTTTTCTTCCTCTTTGGTGATGACGGAGGAATCGCTCATCTCACTGCCTGTTGCGGATAAGGTCAGGACAACGCCAATCGGCAGGCAGGCTTTCGCGGTGCGCGTGTGCTCATAAAGATCCCAGACATCCTGCTCCGGCTCGGCGAGTCCATAGGCGATCGCTTTCGCGGAGTCGATGGCGCTGCCGCCGCCGACAGCAAGCACGAAGTCCACACCTTCTTTTTGCCCCAACGCGATGCCCTCATATACCAGGGCCAGACGCGGGTTCGGCACTGCGCCGCCCAATTCTGTAAAGGCGATGCCCTCTGCCTGCAGCGATGCCTTGATTTTGTCCAAAAGCCCGGAACGTACCACGCTGCCGCTGCCGTAGTGCAGCAGCACTTTTTGACCGCCGAACGCCTTGACGAGCGCACCGGTCTGGCTCTCGGTATCTTTCCCAAAGACGACTTTTGTTGGGGTGAAGAGATTAAAATTGTTCATATGATCCATTCCTTTCTGCTCTGCGGCATACGCGCCGCCTGTATTTGTTGCGAAACCGATACTGTACGGTGAGGCTGCACACGATTTGCGCAGTCTCTGCGGTAACTTGCCGCAAAACTCATGCTGCGCACAGTGTAACACACAAGTGCCTTGCAGCGCAAGTGAAAAAAGACCACTTGCAATTCAAGTTCAAAATCTTACAATTAAATATCAAAATACGGCATATTTGGAAAAAATAGTTGATTTCATCTTGCTTTTCTGCTAAATTGAAACCACCTCATAAGCAGGCACCACGGCGCGGTACCTTGCAGCGAATCCACACATCCAAGCTTATAAGAGACATGAACCACAAATACGTGAACGCGCGTGGCAAAGGGGAATCTGCAGAAGCCATGCCCTCTACGTGTCAAGAGAAGGAGCCGGAAACACAATGAAAAAATCAGAAACAGCAGAATTAAACTTTCAACAGCAAGGAAGAACAGAACTGGAACGAAACTACAAGGATACCGTTTTCGTCACCGTCTTTCACGAAAAAGAGAAGCTCATCGAGCTGTATAACGCCATTTTTGACACTGATTATGACGAAAATACTGCCATCGACATCGTGACCATCAAGGACGTCCTGTTTCGCACGCTCAAAAACGACGTTTCCTTTGTACTGGACAAGCGATTCGTCGTACTCGTGGAACATCAATCGAGCATCAACGGCAACCTGCCGCTGCGCGACCTATTGTACATGTCGACTGTGCTAAAACGCATGATCGACACCAAACAACTTTACCGTGAAAAAACACTGCGCATCCCAAGACCGGCCTTTATCGTCCTATATAACGGACCGGAGGATATCCCGGAATATCAAGAGCTGCGTCTGTCAGATGCTTACCTCGGCGACAAGGAAGAGCGCGAAGAAGATGCTTTACAACTCATCGTCAAGGTGTATAATATTAATACAGGGAAGAACGCAGAGATATTGAAAAAATGTGAGACGCTCAGGCAGTACAGCCGCTTCGTGGAGATCGTGCGCAGTTACGGGCACATCGACCAGCTGACGAGTGCCGCAATGGTGCAGATCATGGCGCAATGCCAAGAAGAAAACGTCCTCACAGAATTCATGGAGCATTACGGAACGGAGTTGATTGAGATGTTATTCAAAGAATTGACACGCGAAGAAGACCTCGAGATTTCGAGACTGGACGGCTACGACGCCGGACAAAAAGATGGCTTCAGCAAAGGTGAAAAGTCCGGCTTCACCAAAGGCGAGAAGTCCGGTTTCACCAAAGGCGAACAATCCGGTTTTACCAAAGGTGAGAAATCCGGTGAACGCAAGGCGGCGCTGGATATTGCGAAAGGCATGCAGAAAGAACACATCGCCTCGGATGTTATTGCAAAAATAACGGGTCTTACGCTTGCGGAGGTGGAATCGTTGTAAAACTGCAGATCAAAGAACCAGAAAAGCAGACGTGACTGTGCGTGCAAAAAACGCTGTCATGTCTGCTTCTTTTGTTCAAAAACCATTTTGTTTAATTTTCCCCGCTATACTGACCTCATCAAAGGGAAAGGCAAACCATGAAACAGAATGTGATCGATCGAAAATATAATCAAACAGAATACGATTGATCGGAATATAGAAAATTTCAGTGAGCCTCTCGCCGCAGCTGTGATGCCCGATGCTTTTACTCGATGTTTGTTTTTATGCGTGGACCTGCGCCGCGCTCGTCGTGCCAGCGGTGCAGGAGTTTGCCGATGAGTACGCCGAGTAGGGCGGCCGCCAGCACATCGGTCGGGAAATGTACATATAAGTACAGGCGGGAGAAGGCGATCAATACAGCCAGAATGATGGCAGGGATACCGAAGCGCTTGTCAGTATCATAGAGGATGGTCGCTGCGATCACGCTCGACAGGGTATGTCCGGACGGGAACGAGTAATCCGTCGGATTGCCAATTAGGAGCGGCACGCCGGGGTCGATCCAGCATGGGCGTGCGCGCGCCACCAGATTTTTGAGACAGATGTTGCCGACAAGCAGACCGACGAGCAGACCGACTAACAAAACAATGCCGTGTTTGCGATATTTTTTGGTGCAGAGCATCACGAGCGCGATGGCGATCCAGATCATGCCGCTATTGCCGAGCATGGTGATCTTCGGCATGAGGAAGTCAAGCGCTGCGCATCGCAGATTTTCTTGGATCCATTGAAGGATCGTCCAGTCAAAGTTCATATCATACCTCTCTCTTTTACGATTTTGGAATTATGATTATTATACCAACACAATCCTCGCGTGTCCAGTTTGTCCGCAAGGCAGCAAAATAAAATGAAAATGCGTGCGTAAACTATGTTTTTGCCCTTTTTTTCTTGCAAACTTTATGCTACAATAATAGATTAGAAAAGAATAAACTGAAGGAGAACCAAATGTTTGATAAACTCGATTTCATATTGGAAAAATACGAAGAACTGTCTCTGAAGGTTTCTGATCCGGACATCATCAATAACCAGAAGCTCTGGCAGAAGCATATCAAAGAGATGGGCGAAATGGAGCCGATCGTCAACAAATACAGGGAATACAAAAAAGCAAAGGAGGCTGTCGCGGAGGCTAGGGAAATGCTGGATTCCGGCGACGCGGAGCTGCGTGAGCTGGCCAAGATGGAGCTGGCTGAGTACGAGGATCAGATCCCGGAGATGGAGGAACAGCTCAAGATCCTGCTGTTGCCGAAGGACCCGAACGATGAAAAGAACGTTATTCTGGAAGTGCGCGCGGGTACCGGCGGTGAAGAGGCGGCGCTGTTCGCGCAGGACCTTTTGCGTATGTATCTGCGTTACGCGGAGCGCCGCGGCTGGAAGGCCGAGATCATGGACGCCAACGATACCGGTATCGGCGGTATCAAAGAAGCAAGCGTGCTGATCAAGGGCAAGGGTGCATATTCCAGACTCAAATACGAATCCGGCACACACCGCGTGCAGCGTGTACCGGAGACAGAAAGCTCCGGTCGTATTCATACGTCTGCGGCGACGGTGGCGGTATTGCCAGAGGTGGATGACGTAGAGGTAGAGATTAACCCGAACGATGTGCGTGTCGATGTATACCGTTCCTCCGGCAACGGCGGGCAGTGTGTCAACACGACTGACTCCGCGGTGCGTCTGACCCATATTCCGACCGGTCTGGTCGTCACCTGCCAGGACGAAAAATCGCAGATTAAGAATAAGGATAAGGCGTTCAAGGTACTCAGATCGCGTTTGTACGATATGAAGCTGCAGGAGCAGAACGATGAGATTTCTGCGGAACGCCGCAGTCAGGTTGGCTCCGGCGACAGAAGTGAACGGATCAGAACGTACAACTTCCCGCAGGGCAGAATTACGGATCACCGGATCGGAATGACGATTTACAAATTAGATAGCTTCCTGGACGGCGACATCGACGAGATCGTCGATGGTTTGATTACCAGCGACCAGGCGGAGAAGATGAAGAATTTTTAGGCCTTGCTTTGATTATATAAACGGCGTTGCCGCAAGGCAGCAAGGCCAGCGTAAACTGAGGCCTTGCTTCGATTATATAAACGGCGTTGGCGCAAGGCAGCAAGGCCAGCGATTTGCGCCGCAAATCTGAATGGTATGGAGATAAATTGGAGACGAGAATTTTAGGGACAACTGAAGCGGATATACGGATGGCGGCGGAGATTCTTCGCGGCGGCGGGCTGGTGGCGTTCCCGACGGAGACGGTCTACGGGCTGGGGGCGGACGCGCTCAACGCGGAGGCGGTCGGCAAGGTGTATGCGGCGAAGGGCAGACCTTCGGACAATCCGATGATCGTGCACATATCGCAAAAGGGCGATATGACTAAGCTGACTGACGGCATCACGCCGGACGTGGAGAAACTGATGGCAGCTTTCTGGCCGGGACCGCTGACGATGGTGGTACCGGCGAAAGACCTCATTCCGAGAGTCACGACCGGTGGACTTGCAACGGTCGGCGTGCGGATGCCGGAGGACGAGACCGCACGGGCACTGATTGCGGCGGCGGGTACGCCGATCGCGGCGCCGAGCGCCAATTTGTCCGGCAAACCGAGCCCGACGCGCTACAGCCATGTGGCGGAGGACCTCGACGGGCGTATCGACGCGATCATCGCGGGTGATGACTGCAAGGCAGGCATTGAATCTACGGTGGTGGATATGACCGGAGCAGTGCCGACGATCCTGCGTCCGGGCGTAATCACGCGGGAAATGCTCCGCGAAGCGCTCAACGGGGAGGTCGCTGTGGATCCTGCGCTTTTTGAAAAGCCGGATATTTTTAACAACGACGGAAACGGACTGCTGCAGACGGGCGCGGATTTCCATCCGAAGGCGCCGGGCATGAAATACAAGCATTACGCGCCGCGGGCGGAGATGATAATCTTCAGCGGAGAACGTGAAAAAGTAAAGCTGGCGATGGCAGAAGAAAAAATGCGTCGCGCGGCGCAGGGGCAGAAGGTCGAGGTCATCGCTTACGATGATACGGACACAGAAACTGCTGCGCATGATTTCTTTGCAAGGCTGAGAGCTTGTGATAAAAAGGGCGTGGACGTGATTTTGGCGGCGGCGCTTAAGGAAGATGGCATTGGATTCGCGGTGATGAACAGAATGTTCAAGTCCGCGGGGTATCATATCAAGGAGGTTCTGTAATGAAAATTGCAGTCGCATCGGACCACGGCGGATTCGCGCTGAAGGAGCTGGTCAAGAAACATTTGGAACAAAGAAATTTAGAAGTGCTGGACCTTGGCACCCACTCCGAGGAGTCGGTGGATTACCCGGTCTACGGCAGACGCTGCGCGGAGGCGGTCGCTTCCGGGGAAGCAGACCTCGGTATTGTATGCTGCGGGACAGGCATCGGTATTTCGATTGCGGCCAATAAGGTCAAGGGGATTCGCTGCGGGCTGTGCACATCTGTCGAGATGGCGCATCTGACGAAGCAGCATAATAACGCGAACATGATCGCGCTCGGCGGCAGAACGACAGCGCCGGAGCTTGCGCTGGCGATCGTCGATGAATGGCTGGATACCGACTTTGAGGGCGGCAGACACCAGAGACGCGTGGATATGCTCGACGAAATGTAGGCCTTTTCTTGCGTGTTTTCTCAAGAAAGGACTTGCCTGACGGGCAAAAATGAATCAGACAACTATGAAAAACCAATGAGATAAAGGAGAAACAAGATGGGAAAAGTATTAGTATTCGATCATCCGTTAATTCAGCACAAGGTCACTCTGATGAGAAAGACGGAGACAAACAACAAGGAATTCAGAGAGCTTGCCAAGGAGGTCGTCACGCTCATGGGTTATGAGGCGACCCGCAATCTGCCGCTGATGGACGTGGAGATCGAGACGCCGATCTGCAAGACAACACAGAAGATGCTCAAGGGCGAGGATATCGCGATCGTGCCGATCCTCAGAGCAGGGCTGGGTTTTGTTGACGGGATGCTGGCGCTTTACCCGAACGCAAAGGTCGGACATGTCGGTCTATACAGAGACCCGGAGACGCATACGCCGGTAGAATATTACTGCAAGCTGCCGAGGGATATCGACAAGAGGACGATCTTCGTTGTGGATCCGATGCTGGCGACCGGCGGTTCTGCCATCGACGCGATCAACTCCATCAAGGCGCGCGGCGGCAAGGATATCATCTTCATGTGTCTGATCGCGGCGCCGGAGGGTATCGAGGCGCTGCAGAAAGCGCACCCGGACGTGGATATCTACATCGCGCAGCAGGATGAAAAGCTGGACGAGCATGCTTATATCGTTCCGGGACTGGGCGATGCAGGCGACAGATTATTTGGAACGAAATAAGGAATTTTTTGATGAAACAAAGAAGAGATCCGGCACTGTTTATCCATCGACCGAGAGATGTTTAGATTGCTCGGTATGCGAAGAACAGAAGAACGCGAGGAAGCGAATCACGGGAGGAAATAGAATGAAATTTGATTTTATACCGGACAGCGTGAGCCATTTTGACAATGCTTACGATGTGCTCAAAGAAAGAGGCTTTATCGAGCAGTCTACGAATGAGGACGAGATCCGCAAGCTGCTGCAGAACGAAAAGGTCAAGTTCTACATCGGTTTTGACCCAACGGCGGACTGCCTGCATGTCGGACATTTCATGCAGGTCATCATCATGATGTACATGCAGAAGTTCGGACATACCCCGGTCGTGCTGATTGGTGGCGGTACCGGCATGGTCGGCGACCCGTCCGGTCGTACAGACATGCGTAAGGTGATGACGATCGAGACCATCGAGAATAACTGCAACCAGTTCAAAAAGCTGTTCGACCGCTTTTTGGACTTTGACGATGAATGGGAATACGTCGGCAACGAGGGTGTTTACACACCGGGGCATCAGACCAAGGAACCGGAGCCGGGCAAGGCTGTCGCGGTCAACAACGCGAGATGGCTGCGGCCACTCAACTACATCGACTTTTTGAGAGAGATCGGTACACAGTTCAACATCAACACAATGCTGCGTGCGGAATGCTTCAAGCAGAGAATGGAGCGTGAGGGAGGTCTGACGATGTTCGAGCTGAACTACATGCTGATGCAGAGTTACGACTTCATGGTCATGGCGCGTGACTTTGACGTGAAGATCGAATTCGGCGGCAACGACCAGTGGTCCAATATCATCGGTGGCGTGGATCTGACCCGCAAGATGGCAGGCAAGGAGGTTTACGGTATGACCTTCTCGCTTTTGACAAACTCCGAGGGTCAGAAGATGGGTAAGACGGCGAAGGGCGCGCTGTGGCTCAACGCGGAAAAAACCAGCCCGTATGAATTCTTCCAGTACTGGAGAAATGTCGCGGACGCGGACGTTAACAAATGCCTGCGTATGTTGACCTTCCTGCCGATGGATGAGGTCAATCGTCTGTCCGCGCTGGAGGGCGCGGAAATCAACCACGCCAAGGAGGTGCTGGCTTACGAGGTCACCAAGCTGGTGCATGGTGAGGAAGAGGCGCAGAAGGCGCTCGACGGCGCGCGCGCGGCCTTTGGCGGCGGCGGGGACATGTCCAATGTGCCGACAACCAAGATGGAACGCGCCAAGTTTGAAGGCGAAGGCATCGGCGTTGTAACGTTGATCAAGGAGCTGGGTCTGGTGCCGAACACCAGCGAGGGCTTCCGCACGATCGAGCAGGGCGGTCTGACGATTGCCGGAAACAAGGTGACCGACCGCAAGCTGAATATCACTGCCGACATGTTTGACGTGGAAGGCAAGCTGCTGATCCAAAAGGGCAAGAAGAAGTTCCATATGGTGGAATTAGACTGATGAAGGTGATTGTACGCGGATATTTTTTGTAATTTACGGAATTACTTTGTGAGTGCCGTAAAAATCACCTGATAATTTCAAAAAAGCCTTGCATTTGCAAGGCTTTTGCTATATACTAATATGGCACGATTGTGCAAGCGGGCGCAGGATGGGATAGCCGTCCGGGACCCGAAACTAAACCGTTTTAGTATATCGAAAACGATTTTGCTGTCCGCAAGAAGCAGAATCCCAGTAGACAAAGCCGAACCCGTTTGATCGCAGAGCCATGCGAAGCTCTGTCGCAAGGTCAAACTCAGTAGGTAGAAAGGAAAAGAAATGAAGTCATTTATTGCAAAACCTGCAGAAGTGGAACGTAAATGGTACGTCATCGATGCAGAAGGCAAGACGCTCGGCAGACTTGCATCCGAGGTTGCTTCCATCCTTCGCGGTAAGAAGAAACCGATCTACACGCCGCACGTAGACTGCGGTGACAATGTTATCATCATCAACGCGGAAAAGGTTGAGGTAACAGGCAAGAAGAGAAAAGAAAAGATCTACAAGAGACATACCGGTTATCCGGGCGGTCTGCGTGAGATCACATTCGAAAAGCTGCAGGCAAAGAAGCCGGAAGAAATCATCAGACATGCTGTCAAAGGCATGCTTCCTGACGGCAAGTTAGGCAGACAGATGTATAAGAAGTTAAAGGTTTACGCAGGACCGGAGCATCCGCACACTGCACAGAAACCGGAAACTTGGGAATTCTAGGAAAGGGAGGCATAGACAATGGCAAAGATGCAATATCAAGGAACAGGCAGAAGAAAAAGTTCAGTTGCTAGAGTTAGATTAATCCCTGGAACTGGAAAGATTACTGTGAACAAAAAGGATCTCGAGGACTATTTCGGAATGGAAATCGTGAAGAGAGAAGTAAAAAGACCGTTTGAGATCGCTGGATGCGAAGGTAAGTTCGACGTTATCGCAACCGTACACGGCGGTGGTTTCACCGGTCAGGCAGGTGCTTTAAGACATGGTATCGCAAGAGCACTGTGCGCAGCTGACAAGGAAGCTTACAGAGCGCCGCTGAAGGCTGCAGGTTTCTTGACCAGAGACCCGAGAATGAAAGAAAGAAAGAAATACGGACTCAAAAAAGCAAGAAGAGCGAGCCAGTTCTCCAAGCGTTAGTCCCGGATTTACCGACTTTCAAAAAGTTGATACGACTTTGCAGGATGCTGCCCATGCGTGGGCAGCATTTTTGTTGTGATGAAAATATTGCAGCGTGATGGTTTGCGGCGTCATGCTTTCCATTAAATTTGCCAAAGGTCACTGACAGGACCTTGTTAAAACTTTTGCTTGAAAGCTTCGCGCGCATGTGTTAGACTCAAAAAAAGAGTAAGGAGAGGAGCGACACTTATGTTCATTTATATCCCCTTTCTTTGCGTCACGCTTGGCGCGGTGATTAGCTGGCGGGGTCTGCCGCCGCGGGTGCTGCGCGTATCCGATATGATCATGAATACGGCGCTGATGCTGCTGATGACGGTCATTGGATTGAATATCGGGCTATCGGAAACCGTCATGAAAAACCTTGGACGCATCGGTATCAAGTGCCTGCTGATCTCGCTGGCGGCGATTGCCTGCAGTGTGGCGCTGACAGTGCTGTGTGAAAGGACGGTCATGCCGCTGGAAAAAATCCGCCTGGCTCTGCTGCGGGAAAAGCAGGAAACGGCGCGGCAAAATCGTGATGCGGGGCACGGCGCGCTGCCTCGGGCAGAAAACGCGGGGAGCAAACAGGAGGATGCGACTGGCGAATGCGGTAACACGAAAGACGGCATAGCACAGCAAGTTTCGCTTTTGCCGGAGAACGCGCAGACAGAGGAGGCGCAGGGCGGCAGCTTTTCACCGCTCTTGATTTTGATGCCGCTGTTTATTCTGCTTGGTATTCTGATCGGTTATTTTGCGCTGCCCAAAGGAGAAGCAGCGTGGCTGGATACGCTGCTGACGGTGTCCTTGTTCTTTCTCTACACCGGTGCAGGCATCATTTTAGGTACGAATAAAGAAGTCTTTACTTATATCAAAAAACTGGGGCTGCGCATTCTCTTCCTGCCGCTTTCGATCTTTGCGGGCTGTCTGCTGGGCGGATTCCTGATGGGAGTGTTGCTGGACGTGCCGCTCAAGTGGTCGGTACTGTCAGCAGGCGGTATGGGCTATTACAGCATGAGCGGGGCGTTTCTGACCGAAGCGTATGGCATCGAGGCGGGCGTTTATGGTTTCATCGTCAATGTCTCCAGAGATGTGTTTACGGTGGCACTGCTGCCACTACTCTCCAAAATCAGCAAAGGCAGCCCGATTGCATCCGGCGCGGGCGGCTGCATGGATACGATGCTGATTCCGGTCAGCAAGGCCGTGGGACCGGAGCTGGGACTGGTCGCGCTGATCAGCGGAACGATTACGACGTTGGCAGTGCCGATTTGGCTGCCGCTCGGCGTGGCATTGTTCGGGTAAAAGGACGGCGCCCGAGACGAAAAAAGACCGGATATGGGGCGTAAACATAATAAAAACAGGCGCAAGACTCTGTAAACTTACGAAAATGTAAGCGCAGGGTCTTTTTTGTAAGTTTTCGAGGGTTTTACGCGGGGCGGTTTTGTGGTAACATAGTCATATAGAAAAAACGTCCGCAGAGGGAGCGGGCGCGAAGCAAACAAGGTGTATAAGGGAAAGAGATTATTGAGATGAAAAAACTGATAGGCAGGCTGCTTGCCATCGTCTTGATCGCAGCTTTGGCGATTTGCGGGATCGTGACCTATAACGGCTATCAACTATATAAGGAAGCTGTCGCGGCGGTTCCGGTCAGCGAGAAGGTCGCGGCGATCGAGGCGCAGACACATTATACAACCTACGATGCGCTGCCGAAGCGGTATATCGAGGCGGTGATCGCAGCGGAGGATCGGCGGTTCTTTCGCCACCATGGCTTTGATATTCTCGCGACCGGACGCGCGATGTGGCATAATATCGAAGCCGGGCGCCTGATTGAAGGGGGCAGTACGATCACGCAGCAGCTTGCCAAGAACATGTATTTTTCGCAGGAAAAGAAGTTCACGCGCAAGGTTGCGGAGGTCTTCGTCGCGCAGGAGCTGGAAGATCTCTGCGACAAAAAGACCCTGTTCGAGCTGTATGTCAATTCGATTTACTTCGGGGCAGGCTACTACAATATCTATGATGCCGCACATGGGTATTATGATAAAGACCCAAGCGACTTGAACGATTACGAGTGCACCATGCTGGCGGGCATCCCAAACGCCCCGTCCGTCTACGCGCCGACCGTCAATCCGAAGCTGGCGGAGGAGCGCAGGCAGCAGGTGCTGACCTGCATGGTCGAAAACGGCTATATCACCGAGGGCGAAATACAGTAGCCCGTTGTGCGCAGCAGGCGTCAGTAATAGCGAGCGAGCGCTGTTTCGATACAGGCAAAGACCTCGTCCATGCCGCCGATACATGCCCAATCCTGCGCGAGATGCACCTTGACGACCTGATACAGCCAGTCGTGATAATAGGCCAGCGCGCCGTCGTGATCCAGACCGCGTGCCTGCAGCTGACGCACATCGACCTCGGCGAATTCCACAGTGATCTTGCAGCGCCTGCGCGCCGCACCGTCAAGCCCGGCGGGAAAATCGAGAACGGCAATGTCCACACTGTTATAAAATGGCGGATCGGGTACTAATCGGATTTGTTTCATATCAAAAAACCTCCCAAATGTATGACTGCGGCTGCAGTGCCTATGCAGGGCAGTCGGTTAGCCCTCGATGCCCTGAACGACCCTCAGGGCGTTTTTGAATTCTGCCTGTCCCCAGACGATCGGTGTCGGATAGAGCGGATTGGCTTCTTTCCTGGCCCAGGCAATGATCTGCGCTTCGTCCTGCGGTCGAATCGGGTCGATATAGCGTGGGATCTGCATATCTGCTTTGAGCTGCTCGATCCAAGCGAGAAAGCGATTTGCCTTCTCTGCGTCGTCCGCGCCTGTCATGCCGCAGACCTCCGCCAGACGGGCGAGACGCTCATGGGCGGCAGTGCCGTAAAGCCGCATCACATGCGGCAGCAGGATGCCCATCGCGCGGCCATGCGGCAGTCCATACAGACCGCCTAGCGTATGACCGATCGCGTGGACGTAGCCAACGCAGCCGCGGGTAAAGGCGCGTCCGGCATAGAATGCCGCAAGCTGCATGTTTTGCCTTGCTTCTATATTGTCCCCATGGCAGTAAACGGTATACAGGTTTTCATGGATCAGGCGGACAGCCTTCTCTGCCATTTCCTTTTCAAGGCGGGTATTATAGGTGTTGTTGGTATAGGCCTCGACCGCGTGGCAGAGCGCGTCTAAACCGGTTTCAGCGGTGGTCTGCGGCGGCAGGCTGAGGGTCAGCTCCGGGTCCAATACCGCAAAGGACGGAATCAGGTGCGGGTCGTTGATGGAAGCCTTGTGATGTGTTTTGGCTTCGGTGATGACCGCAGCGATCGTAGTCTCTGAGCCGGTGCCGGCAGTCGTCGGCACTGCGAAGATCGGCGGGGTCTTTTTTACGACCTTGAGCAGACCCTGCAGCTCATTAACGCTTTTATGCGGGCGAGTGATGCGGGCCGCGACCGCCTTGCAGGCGTCCATCGGAGAACCGCCGCCGAAGGCGAGCAGGCTGTCGCAGTTGTTTTCGTGATAAAGTCTGACGCCGCGTTCGACATCTTCGTCCGATGGGTTCGCGGGGATACCGGCATGCAGCACATAGTCCACGCCTTCCGCGTCAAGCGCCTGGAACAGTGGGTCCAAAGCACCGTGCGAGAGCAGATAGCTGCCGGTAGAAATCAGGACATTATGACAGCCCTGTTTCTGTATCAGCTGCGGGAGTCGGCGAATCGCGCCCGGACCCTCCAGCAGCTGCGGTACGCGCCAAGGCAGGCAGTACATGCCGATTTTCATAGCGTATTGATAGATTCTGCAAAATGTCTGATTCATATGCTTTCTATGTTTTCACCGATTGTGGGGAAGTGCCCGAACGGTCAAACGATCCTTTCTTCCGGACGTGTGCCGGAAAACTCGCAAGTAAATGATACTTTGA
Organism: uncultured Eubacteriales bacterium; assembly: GCA_900542245.1. Lineage (GTDB taxonomy): Bacteria > Bacillota > Clostridia > Peptostreptococcales > Anaerovoracaceae > CAG-238. The sequence goes on along the minus strand of UQMQ01000015.1, from coordinate 4,326 downwards.
TTATACGTCGAAGGATTTCTGCCGCGCAAGCCCCAAAAAGGGAAAAAAGAGAAAAAGACCGGCTCGTGATATTTTCCCGGGAAATCTTCCGCGGCTACAGCATACATTATCATGCAGGAGGTGTGATATGGCAGAGTATCTTGTGAACGGTTACGCGTATCCGTCGATCAGCGAGGAAACGCTGGCGTGGTGGCTGCCGCGGCTGACGTGGCTGTCGGCGTTCAGTTACGGTTTTACGGCGGAGGGGCGTCTGGTGAATCTTGCGGATGAGAATATGGTGACGGCGGCCAACGCTGCCGGGGTGCGGCCGATGATGGTGCTGACACCGCTGGATGCGGAAGGCAGATTTAACGACAACATCGCGGCGGCGGTTTTTGAAGATCCCGCGGCACAGACAAATCTGACCGACAATATTGCGGCGAATCTGCGCACAAAGAACCTGGGCGGTGTGGACTTCGATTTTGAATACATACCGCGGGCGTATGCGGCGGATTATGTCGATTTGGTCGCGCGGACACAGGCGCGGCTTTCGCCGCAGGGATATTTGACGAGCGTGGCGCTGGCGCCTAAGGTGCGCGCCGATCAGACCGGGGTTCTGTACGAGGGGCACGACTACGCGGGCATGGGGCGCGCGGCAGATTACTGCCTGCTGATGACCTATGAATGGGGATATACCTATGGGGAGCCGATGGCGGTATCGCCGATCAATCATGTGCGGCGGGTGCTGGAATACGGCTTGACGGAGATTCCGGCAGAGAAAATTCTCATGGGAATGAGCAACTACGGCTACGACTGGGCGCTGCCGTTTGTGCGGGGCGAGTCGAAGGCTGAGAAATTGACTAATTATCAGGCACAGGCGCGGGCGGAATACTACGGCGTACCGGTCGAATGGGATGAGACCGCGCAGGCGCCGTTCTATACGTATGCGACAGCGACGGGTGTGAAGCACATTGTCTGGTTTGAGAATGAGCGAAGCTGGCAGGCGCGGCTGGCGCTGGTCGCGGAGTACGGACTGGCAGGCATCAGCATTTGGAATATCATGCACATTTTTTACGGCGGCTTGTAAGGTGTGGCGTGGGATTCGCAAAACGTGCAGGCGCGGAATCAAGGGGCGGAATCAGCGGATAAATTCTTTACAAATCCACAAAATCTTAGTAGAATAGTAAGATGAGCATCAGACAAGGAGAAACAATGTAGCAGTGGACAGCAGAATTGACGAATTTAGAAAGTACTTGGTGAATTTAGAAAGATCGCCAAGCACAATCGAGAGCTACACAAGAGCTGTGAGGCAATTCTTTGGTCGATATGAGGAATTGAATAAGGAAAATATGATCGATTTCAAGCACTGGCAGATGGGGCTGAATAAGCCTAAGACGGCTGCGCTGCGCTGCGTGTCCATGAATGTTTACTGCGAATTTGCCGACAGGCCGGAGTGCAAGGTCAAGGGCATCAAGCTGCCGAAACGAAGTTCCGTCGAAAATGTCATTTCCATGCGGGAGTACCGCCGTTTTTTAGACTGTCTGGCTGAAAATGGGAAATGGAAGGTTTATTACATGGTCAAATTTCTGGCGACAACGGGGTGCAGAGCCTCCGAACTGGCGAAGCTTGAGAAGAGCTGCCTCAAAACCGGAGAGTTTACACTTTGGACGAAGGGCAAGATCCGCAAAATTCTGATTCCCAAAAATCTGATCCAGGAAAGCCGGGAATACTTTAAAACCGTAGATTCGGTGTATCTGTTTCCGAACAGATACGGCGTACGGATGTCGACCAGCGGGATCAGCAGCCAGATCAAAAAATACGGGCTCAAATACGGGATCCGCGAGGAAGTGCTGCATCCGCATGCTTTCCGCCACCTGTTTGCGATCCTTTTTTTGAAACAAAACAAGAATATCGCGCTGCTCTCCGATGTGCTCGGGCATGAGAGTCTGAACACGACGGCGATCTATCTGCGGCTCAGCGCGGCGGAACAGAAGAAGCAGATCGATAAGACGGTGAACTGGTGAGCAAAATAGAGAAAAAGAGAAACGGATCGTAACAACAATCATAAATCGTAAAGAAAGACGAAAGATACAAGGAGGCACGACAATGATTCAAATTCATGAAGACAAATGTATCCGCTGCCTGCGATGCGCAGATAAGTGCGTATGCGGGGCGATCGAAGTACGCGACGGCAAGCCTGTCGTCAACCATGAGAAAGGCTGCATCAAATGCATGCACTGCGCAATCGCCTGTCCGGAGAACGCAATCAGCTACGGGGAGCAGCCGGCAATTCTGAACGAAGAGATGCCGGTGCTGGCAGACACGTTTTCTGCAGATTTGGAGAATTTCCTGCTGACCAAGCGTTCCTACCGCAATTTCAAACCGGAGCCGGTACCGATGACGGAGATTGAGAGCGCGCTGAACGCGGCGGCATGGGCGCCGAGTGCCAAGAACCAGCACCCGACGAAGTATTATGTGGTCAGCGGGCAGGAGGAGATCGATGCGATGATGGCGCTGATCGTGGAATATCTGCGGGAGAGCGGAGATTGCCCGGAGGTATTGGACGGACTTGCGGACGGTTTGAACAAGGTGTTCGGCAAGGCGCAGAGCGTGATCATTGCCTATGCCAGAAACAATGCGAATCGCCCGTCGGAGGATACCACGATCGCACTGACCTACGCGGAGCTGGTGCTGCAGGCGCGCGGCATCGGCACCTGCTGGTCCGGCTATCTGCAGCGGTTTTTGCACAGATGTGATAAGCTGGCGGCGATGTTTCCGATACCGGAGAACAACGCGTTTTACGGCTGCATGCTGCTGGGCTACCCGACGGAGGAGTATTTCTACATTCCGCGGCGTTTGAAGCTTGCGGATATCAAGACACTGAAGTAGCGCGGGCGGACGGCACACGCCGGGCAGGGGACCTGGTTTGTGCGCCGCGCGGAGAGGAAAGGATGAGAGATGGAACAAAAACCGGATAAAAGTTTGAAGAATAGTTTGTTATTGGTCATCGTGGGGGTGACCCTGCTTGTGGCACTGCAGCACCTGAATCTGGTTGCCGGTGCGCTGGGTATGATGATCGGGCTTGTAATGCCGCTGATCGCGGGCGGGATCATCGCCTTTATCTTGAACGTGCCGATGAACTTTCTGGAGAAAAAAATCGAGTGGCTGAGCACGCGATACGGCTGGAGGGTTTTGCGGCGTGTCAAAAGCGCCTTGAGTCTGATCGCGACACTGGTGCTCGTCGTGCTGGCGGTGTCCTTCGTCGGTCGGGTCATCTTCCCGAATATGGCGGAGTCGATCAAAAGTATCGCAGCGATCGTCAATGAAAACTATCAGTCCTGGATCGCGCTGGCCGAAAGCTACGGGCTGGACATGAGCGGTGTGAAGGCCTGGATCGTGAATTTCGATTGGGAAAAGCTGCTGCAGGGGCTGCGCGACAACAGCGGCGAGATCTTGTCTACTGCCACGCAGGCGGCGAACAGCGTGTTCGGCGTGGTGGCAAACATCGGCTTCGGCTTGATTTTTGCGATCTACATTCTGCTGAACAAGCGCAAGCTGGGCAAGCAGGCGAAACAGATTGCTTACGCCTATCTCAAAAAGTCGTGGGCGGATGAGGTCTGCGACATTGCGAGCCTGTCGTATAAGACGTTTGCCGGATTCCTGTCCGGGCAATGTCTGGAAGCTGTGATCCTCGGTATGATGTTCTTCATCACACTGCTAATCGGCGGGTTCCCGTATGCGGGCAGCATTTCGGTCATCATCGGCTGCATGTCCATCATTCCGTTTGTCGGTGCGTTCATCGGTATGGCGTTCGGTTTCCTGCTGATCGCGGTGACGAGTCTGGAGAAGGCACTCTGGTTCCTGGCAGTATTCTTCGTCATTCAGCAGATCGAAGGGCATATCGTTTATCCGAAGGTCGTTGGTACCTCGGTAGGTCTGCCTGCGCTCTGGACCCTGCTGGCGGTCGTCGTGGGCGGCAAGGTTTCCGGTATTTTTGGAATTATCCTCTTTATTCCGCTGTTTTCGGTCATCTACGCGCTGGTGCGCAGGAGCGTGTACAGCCGCCTCAAAAAGAAGGAAATCACGATCGGCTGAAAAAAATCTCAGAAAACTTAAAAATATTGCAAAATTTTCGTTGCAATTTCTAAAAACATGTTGTATAATAATGATTGTTCCGCTGAGGCGCGGAACAATCATATATGCGGTCGTGGCGGAATTGGCAGACGCGCACGGTTCAGGTCCGTGTGGGCGACCATGGGGGTTCGAATCCCTTCGACCGCACCAAGTACAGTGACCATTTAGAATGCATGGTCGTGAAACCCAGTCGTTGACTGGGTTTCAGCGTTT
>UQMQ01000014.1 GCA_900542245.1 uncultured Eubacteriales bacterium | reverse complement strand
CATAGGTGAGCGCCATGTGCGCATAGAAATCTCTGATTTCGTTATGCGCACTTTTGTCCTTTGAAAGCGAAGAAATGTGTTTTGAAACAGTGCAAAATATGGTATACTTAAAAAAGTTAGGATTAGGAAGGAAAACAGTATGAGAAAAACAAAAATCGTATGCACTTTAGGACCTGCGTCCACCAAAGAAGAGACCTTGCGCGCCATGCTGCAGGCGGGCATGAATGTGGCGCGCGTGAATTTTTCGCATGGAGACCATGCAAGCCATGGCAAGACCATCGATCTGTTCCGCAGTGTGCGGGATGCGATGGGGCTGTCCGCCGCCGTCATGCTGGATACCAAGGGTCCGGAGATCCGGACCGGAAATTTTGCAGACGGCAAGGCGATGCTCAAGACCGGTGAAATGTTTACCCTGACGACACGCGACATCGTCGGCGACGCGCATGGATGCAGCATTACCTATGAAAATCTGCCGCAGGAGCTCAAGACAGGCGATGCAGTCCTGATTGACGACGGCAAGCTGCGTCTGGAGGTATGCGAGACGACAGAGACCGATATTTGCTGCAAAGTCGTCAACGGCGGGCAGATCAGCAATCACAAGGGCATCAACGTGCCATACGTGGCGCTGCAGATGGCATATCTCAGCGAGCAGGACAAGAGCGATCTCCTGTTCGGCATCGAAAAACATGTGGACTTCGTGGCAGCCTCTTTCGTGCGAAAAGCAGAGGACGTGCAGAATCTGCGCGATTTCCTGACGACCAATGGAGGCGGCGATATCAAGATCATTTCCAAAATCGAAAATCTGGAAGGCATCGAAAACTTTGAGGAGATCCTCGAAGCCTCGGACGGCATTATGGTAGCCCGCGGCGACATGGGCGTCGAGATCGAATTTGAAAAACTGCCGGGCATTCAGAAACGCTTCATCAAGCGTTGCCAGCAGAGAGGCAAGATCGTCATCACCGCGACCCAGATGCTGGAATCCATGATCCAGAATCCGCTGCCGACCAGAGCGGAGATCACAGATGTGGCGAATGCTGTCTTTGATGGTTCTTCTGCGGTCATGCTTTCGGGAGAAAGCGCCGTCGGCGCGTATCCGGTCGAGGCGGTCGCTGCCATGGCGAAAATCGCGGCGCAGGCCGAGCTGGATGATCCGCACTATCTGCCGGGAAGCGCCATGCACCATGAAATGGATGCAGAGGATACGACCAACGCTGTCGGACATGCCGCGTGCACGCTGGCCAAGGACATCAAGGCGGCTGCACTGATTGCCATTACCAAGTCCGGCTATACGGCATCGCGGATGAGTAAATTTCGCCCATCTACACCGATTATCGCAGTCACGCCGCACCACAAGACCTATCATCAGATGGCGCTTGTCTGGGGTGTCGCACCATTGATGGTGGAGAATCTGCAGAATGTCGATGTACTGGTCTATCGCTGTCTTGAGGAGGCAAAAAAAGAAAATCTGCTGCACAGCGGCGACAAGGTCGTCATCAGCGCCGGCGTACCGCTGGACATTGCGGGCAATACCAACATGATCCGCGTGGAAAACGTATAAACCTGGAAAGCATGGAAAACATAGAAAAGGACGCCCCGTCAAAGAGCGTCCTTTTCCACTTCTCCATACAAAATGATTGCGAATAAAAATCAGCGAACGCTATTCACCGACAGCTGCATCAAGAAGTTCTTCCTCAAGTGCCTCCTCCGCGGATGCTGCCGGATCCTCAGCGCAAAGTCTGTCGTATTCGGCAAAAATTGCGTCTTTGATCTTCGCTCTTGTTTCGGACTTCAAAGGGTGTGCGACATCGCGGAAATCACCCTCGCCGACCTTGCGGCTCGGCATGGCGATAAAGAGTCCGTTCTGTCCATCAATAATCTTGATGTCGTGAACAACAAATTCATCGTCAAAGGTAACGGATGCCACTGCTTTCATCTTGCCTTCTTCGCCCATTCTCCTAATCCTCACGTCAGTAATATTCATTTTGTATCCACCTTTCCGGCACACTCTCAGCACCTTGACCAAATTATAATACAGTGTTAATTCTTTGGCAACAATTTGTACTGTTTTATGGAAATAAAAATTCATAAATTGTCGCTCTGCACAAAAATTGATATGGAAAAATGTATAAGTGAAACAGATGCGAAAAACAAGGGGCACATTGCTCTGCGAAACAAACGCATACCGACTGGATATCGTCAAAAAATACTGTCGTTCGGCAGGATGGTGATCTTCTTTTCTTCGGCGTGGATGTCGCCGAGATAGACCAGACAGGTGTAATCGTGCACCTTTTTTTTCTCGGGCGTAAGACTGGCGATTGCTACACCGACACCGACCACTGAGCCGTTGAATTCTCCGATCATTTCGGAGATGCCGACGATGCTGCCGCCGCCGCGCATGAAGTCATCGATGATCAGGACCTTAGAGCCCGGCGTAATGGCGCGTTTGGCCATGGACATCTTCTGCAGGCGGTCATAGGAACCGCTGAAATAATTGATGCTGACCGTCGAGCCTTCCGAAATCTTCGCCTCGCGGCGGATGACGACCAGCGGGATACCCAGCATATGTGCGACCGTAAACGCCAGCGGGATCCCCTTGGTCTCGACGGTCGCGACACAGTCAGCGCCGCAGTCTTGAAACTTTTTGGCGAATACCCGTGCAGTGCGCATGACCAGATCTGAATCGTAAAAAATGTCCGAGGTATAGAGAAAATTGCCGCCGAGCAGGCGGGATGGATCGGACAGCTGCTGCGCGAAGTCCGCCTGCAGCGCGGCGACTGCTTCCGGCGAGATATCCGGCACGAAACGTACCCCGCCCTTGGAGCCGGGGGTCGTTTCCAGACAGCCCGAGCCGGTCAGCTCGATGGCCTGACTGGCAGATTGAATATCCTCACTGATACTGGATTTGGCAGCGCCAAACAGGTCGCAGAAGTACTGCAGACTGTAGATTTTATTCGGCGATTCGGTCAGAATTCTGATCAGTGCGCCGACTCTTTCCGTACGTTTCATGCGTTTTTACCTCCATAGTTCGTATCCTAATGAAAACATCATATTTCTTTTTTGATTTTTTGTCAATTATTGCTCACAAAATATTTTATTTGTGGTATACTAGCTGTAGCATTTCTTATGAAGAGGAAATTCGGAGGCAAATCATAATATGATAGATTTAAGTCAATATAAAAAGATACACTGCATCGGTATCGGAGGCATCGGGCTTTCGGCGATTGCAGAAATTTTGCTGTCCAGAGGTTATGAGGTCAGCGGTTCGGATATGAAAGAGTCGGCAGAGACGGCCAGACTGGCGAGCAAGGGCGCGCGGGTATTCATCGGACACCGGGCGGAGAACGCAGATGAGGCAGACCTTTTGGTGTTCTCGGCAGCTGTCGGTCACGACAATCCGGAGATGAAGCGCGCAGAGGAACGCGGGATCCCGATCCTTTCCAGAGCGCAGATGCTCGGACTTTTGATGCAGGAATACGAAAACAGCATCGCTGTATCCGGTACGCACGGCAAGACCACGACCACCTCGATGGTATCGCTGATCCTCGACCGCGCGAAGCTTGAACCGACGATCCTCGTCGGCGGCAATCTGGCTGAGATTGGCGGCAATGTCAAGGTCGGACACAGCCGCTACTTCATCACAGAGGCATGTGAATACATGGACAGTTTTCTCAGTCTCAAACCGAAGATCGAGATCATTCTAAACATCGATTCCGACCATCTGGATTATTTTAAAGACATTGATCACATCGTCAGCTCTTTTGACAAGTTCGCGCGGCTGGTGCCGGCAAGCGGCACGATCATCGCGTATGACGCGAATCCGTTCGTCAATCAGGTGATCCGCGATCTGGACAACGTCGTGACCTTCGGACTGAGCGAGAACTGTGATTATTACGCGGCGAACATCCAGTTCAACGAGGAAGGCATGCCTGCCTTCGACGTCTGTCATGACGGACAGCTGCTCAGCCGCGTGCAGCTTGCGGTGCCGGGAGAACACAATATCCTCAACGCGCTGGCGGCGTTTACCTGCGCCTGCGCCTTGGGCGTAGAGCCGCAGCTGACCAAGGAGACCCTCGAGCGCTATCATGGCACGCAGCGCCGTTTCGACATCGTCGGTACGACCGCCAAAGGCGTGAAGATCGTCGATGACTATGCGCATCACCCAACAGAGATCAAGGCGACCCTGAGCGCTTCCGAAAATGTGCCGCACAACAAGCTCTGGTGCATTTTCCAGCCGCATACCTATACGAGAACGATCGCACTCTTCGATGAATTCGCGGAGGCGTTTGAGAAAGCAGATAAACTGATTCTGGCAGAGATCTACGCGGCAAGAGAAAAGAATATCTACAAGATTTCTTCTGCACAGCTTGCCGAAAAGATCAAAGAGACCCATCCGCATAAGGAGGTCCTGTTCATGGAGGACTTCGCTGCCATCGCAGATTATGTAGACGACCAGGCACAGCCGGGCGATATGGTGATTACCATGGGCGCGGGCGACATCTATAAGGTCGGCGAGATGCTGCTGGAACGGTAACAGCCGGACAGCGCAGGCAAGCGGGAAGACGAGACAGGGCAAGAGAAGAGAAAGAGATAGAAATAGAAATAGAGATAGAAATATGGAAAAGCAAAACAATTTTTCACAGGAGATTTGGTTCCGGGAATATCAAGCACAGACCGAGGCACGCCTTGCGCGGAATCTCGCGCACATGCAGCGCGGCGTGCGGTTTATCGACCTGCAGAGTGCTTATATTGATGAACAGGTCGAAATCGGAGAGGGAACTGTGATCGGTCCTTGCGTGACACTGGAGGGCAATACGGTCATCGGCAGAGACTGCGTGATTCGCCAAAATACGAGAATCAAAGACGCGCGAATCGCGGATCGGGTCGAGATCGAAAGCTCTGTGATTCTTGAAAGCAGCATCGGCAGCGGCACGACGGTCGGTCCGTTTGCCTATCTGCGTCCGCATACAAAGGTTGGCGCAGGCTGCAAGGTCGGCGATTTCGTGGAAATGAAAAATTCCAGCTTCGGCGACGGTTCCAAGGCTGCGCATCTGACCTATGTCGGCGACGCGGATGTCGGCAGCGGCGTGAATCTGGGCTGCGGCGTGGTCTTTGTCAACTATGACGGGACGCATAAATATCGCGCACAGGTCGGTGATGACGTCTTTGTCGGCTGCAACAGCAATCTGGTTTCTCCGGTGCAGATCGGAGACGGCGCGTATATCGCGGCAGGCAGTACGGTGACGGAGGATGTGGAGGCCGACGCGCTCTATATCGCCAGAAGCCGCGGCACACAAAAGCAGGGATGGGTCTCTGCCAAAGGGATTTGGAACAAAAAAAGCAAAGCGCAAACAGAGCGATAAAGTATGATACAAATAACAATGATTCCATTTTCATGTCACAGTGAAAATATCAATATTACAAAACAAGTACAAAGGAAACAACACAAGAAAGACGAGGTAACAAAAAGTGAGAAGCGGAGTATTTGCTGACTACAAAATCTTTGCCGGAAACTCTCATCCGGAATTAGCTGAAGAAATTGCAGGCATCATGGGGAAACCACTGGGCAGAGCAACGGTGACCAAATTCAGCGATGGCGAAATTTCCGTCAACATCTGGGAAACAGTCAGAGGCCTGGATGTTTACATCATCCAATCGACCTGCAATCCGGTCAACGACAATCTGATGGAGCTCCTGATCATGATCGATGCCATGAAGCGCGCATCGGCCGGCAGGATCAACGCCATCATTCCGTATTATGGCTATGCACGGCAAGACAGAAAAGCCAAAGCCAGAGACCCGATCACAGCGAAGCTGGTAGCGGATCTGCTCGTAGCAGCAGGCGCGGACAGAGTTCTGTCGATGGATCTGCATGCAAATCAGATCCAGGGTTATTTTGATATTCCGGTCGATCACTTACTCGGCATGCCGATCCTGGCGAAATACTTCAAAGAAAAGAACATGGAAGATCTGGTCATCGTATCTCCGGACCATGGCAGCGTGACGCGTGCGAGAAACATGGCAGAGATGCTGAATTGCCCGATCGCGATCATTGACAAGAGAAGACCGGAGCCGAACAAGTCCGAGATCATGAACATCATCGGTAATATCGAAGGCAAGAACTGCATCATCATCGACGATATGATCGACACCGCGGGCACGATCTGCAACGCAGCCAATGCCATCAAAGACCTCGGTGCGAAAGCCGTTTATGCGGCAGCGACGCATCCGGTTTTATCCGGTCCGGCTGTCGAAAGACTGGAAAAGTCCGCGATTGAAGAACTGGTGCTCTTAAACACCGTTCCGCTGCCGGAGGAAAAGAAAATCGAAAAAATGAGATTCCTGTCCGTTGCACCGCTGTTCGCGGAAGCAATGACCAGAGTCTTTACCAACGGCTCGATCAGTGTGCTGTTTGACTAAAACACAGACAAAACAGAAACAAAACAGAAACATAAATGAGAAGAACACGGAAAGGAACTGTATTTTATGTACATCATTGCGGGTCTGGGCAATCCCGGGAAAAAATACGAGAATACGCGGCATAACATGGGTTTTCTTGCTGTAGACCTGCTGGCAGAAAAATACGATATCCGCATCGATAAGATCAAATTCAAGGCACTGGTCGGCGAGGGAAGGATCGCCGGCCAGAAAGTCCTTTTGGTCAAGCCGCAGACATTCATGAACCTGAGCGGGCAGTCCATCGTGGAGATTATGAACTTTTACAAGGAGGATGTCGAAAATCTGATCGTGATCTATGACGATATCGACATTCCGACCGGAACGATCCGCATCCGCAAAAAAGGCAGTGCCGGAACGCATAACGGCATGCGCAATATCATCTATCTGCTGGGAGATGATGGGTTTCCGCGCATTCGCGTCGGCATCGGCGCGACGGACGGCAAACAGCGCGATTTGATCAATTATGTGATCGGCGGGGTTTCCAAGGCGGATGTGAAACCATTGGAGGAAGCGCTGACGCAGGCTGCCGCAGGCGCGGTCTGCATTGTCGAAAAAGGCATAGACAAGGCCATGAATGCATATAATACCAAGAGCAAGAAGCCAAAACGCGAAAAACAGCCTGCAGAGGACGCGCCGCAGGAGGCGGACGCAGAATCGCAAGGAGAAGCGGTGACGAAAGAGGTGACGAGCCATGATTAATATTTCGGGTGTCTCCGAGAGCCGGGTGGCGCCGGCAGCCGCCTATTACGCGAATCAAAAAGATCAAAGCATCATCATCGTTTCCACAGATGTGAGAGCAAAGAGACTTGCTTCAGATCTTTCTTTTTTTGTGCAGGACAAAGAGATCCTTACCCTGCCGGGAGAGGAGCAGTTCCTGCTGCGGTACGCTGCCAAAAATCAGGATCAGATGATCACCCGCCTGCGGGCGCTCAAGGCGCTGCGCACCGGTCAACCGGTCGTGATCATCGCCCCGGTCTCGGCTGCCGTCAAAAAGATCGCGCCGCACAGCTATTTTGAAAAATCCTCGTTTCGCGTGCAGCTTGGTGAGGAGATTGCGCTCGAAGCGGTTAAGCGCAGATTGGTCGAGCTGGGCTACGAACGCATGGAGATCGTCGATGCGCGCGGGCAGTTCAGTGTGCGCGGCGGTATCCTCGATATCTACACGCCGGACGGCAATGATCCGTATCGTATCGAGCTGTTCGGTTCGGAGGTGGATTCGATCCGCACTTTCGATATTGACAGCCAGCGATCCTTAGAGAATCTGCAGTTTGCGGAGATCTATCCGGCAGAACAGATGCTCAGCGAGCGAGAGATTTTCACAGAGGCAGAGGCAAAAATCCGCAAGGCTTACAGCCGGGCTGCGCAGAAAGCAGCGACAGGCAGTGAGGCGCTTGCCGAGAAGCTCCGGGCGACCGGCGAAGAACTGTGCGAATATGTCGCACATGTCTCCAACCAGCAGCTGCTGGAAAACTATATCCATTATTTTTACGATCATACGGAATATCTGTGGGACTATTTGGACGGCGGCTGTGTCATGGTCGATGATCCGGACCGTATCGAAGAGACGCTGCAGCTGCGGACCGAGGAACTGCGGGAGGATTTCAAGGTCATGCTCGAACGCGGACAGGTCATCGCCGAGGATGCAGCGGTGATCTCGGATCAAACAGACTTCCGCAAGGTCTATGACAGGTCGGATACGGTTGTGTTCACGCCTTTTCCGAAGCGGATCGCGGGCGCGGAGACCTTCGATCAGGTATATAACCTGCAGAGCAGGCAGGTGCTGACCTTCCATGGCAAGATGAACGTGCTGGAGAGCGAGCTGAAGACCTACGTCAAGAAGGGTTACCGCGTGACCATTGTCTGCGCATCGGCGGAGCGGCTCAACAATCTGCGCGAATTTGCGGATCGCATCGGACTTTTGGAAAAAATCCGGTTTGCGCAGGGCAGTCTGACGGCGGGTATCGATCTGCCGACAGAAAAGGTCTGCTACATCAGTGAGGCGGACATCTTCGAGACGCACAAAAAAGTCCGCAAGAAAAAATACAAGGACAAAGGACAGAAGCTCCAATCCTTTGCGGACATGCGCGAGGGTGATTTTGTCGTGCATGAGAATCACGGCATCGGCAAGTTCGTCGGCATCGAGCAGCTTTCGGTGCAGGGCGAAAAGAAGGACTATATCAAGATCAAATATGCAGGCAACGATATGCTGTATGTGCCGGTGGAGCAGATGGATATCGTGCAGAAATATATCGGTTCGGACGGCGGCGCGCCGCGCATCAATAAGCTGTCCGGCGGGGAATGGAAAGCGACCAAGGCCAAGGCGAAGGCAGCGATCGCGGTCATGGCGAAGGACTTGATCGACTTGTATGCGGCGCGGAGCATGAAGCCGGGGCACAGCTTCGGCAAGGACACCGTCTGGCAGAAGGAATTTGAAGAGGCATTTCCGTACGAGGAGACCGGAGATCAGCTGCGGGCAATCGAAGAGATCAAACAGGACATGGAAAAACCGTTTTCCATGGATCGCCTGCTCTGCGGTGATGTGGGCTTCGGCAAGACGGAGGTCGCTGCGCGGGCACTGTTCAAGTGCGTGTCGGACGGTCTGCAGGCTGCGGTGCTCGTGCCGACGACGATTCTCGCCAACCAGCATTACTATACCTTAAAAGAACGGTTTGAACACTTTCCGTTCAAGGTGGAGGTGCTGTCGCGTTTCCGCACGCCGGCGCAGCAGGAGCAGATTATTACTGAGCTTCAAAAGGGCAATATCGATCTGATCATCGGCACGCATCGCCTGCTGTCTAAAGACGTCAGGTTCAAGGATCTGGGGCTGCTGGTCATTGACGAGGAGCAGCGCTTCGGCGTGGAGGACAAGGAGACCATCAAGAAGATCAAAAACAATGTCGATGTGCTGACGCTTTCAGCAACCCCGATCCCAAGGACGCTCAATATGTCGCTGACCGGCATCAAGGACATGAGCCTGATCGAGGAAGCGCCGGAGGAACGCTATCCGGTGCAGACCTATGTATTGGAACAGGACGATCGCTTGCTCAAGGATGTCATCGAACGCGAGCTCGGACGCGCCGGGCAGGTATTCGTCGTCTTTAACCGTGTCAAGGGGATCCAGCAGATTGCAGCGAAGATCGAGGAGCTGGTGCCGGATGCGGTCGTCGGCGTCGGTCACGGACAGATGAACGAGCATGCGCTGGAAAACGTGATGCTCGACTTTATCGAAGGACGCAGCAATGTGCTGGTGGCGACAACGATCATTGAGTCCGGACTGGATATTCCGAATGCGAATACGATGATCGTACTGGATGCGGATCATTACGGCTTATCGCAGCTCTATCAGCTGCGGGGCAGAGTCGGGCGATCCAACCGTCTGGCGTATGCCTATCTGATGTACCAGAAGGACAAGGTGCTGACAGAGGTCGCCGAGAAACGGCTCAAGGCGATTCGTGAGTTCACAGAATTCGGCGCCGGCTTCAAGGTCGCCATGCGTGATCTGGAGATCCGCGGTGCGGGGAATCTCCTGGGCACCGCGCAGTCCGGGCATATGATGAATGTCGGCTATGAACTGTACTGCAAGATGGTGGATGAAGCGGTGCGCGCACTGCAGGGCGAGATCATAGGTGAGCGTAAAGAGGAAACCTCAGTGGAAATCCCGCTTTCTGCCTACATTCCGGAGACCTATATCGAAAACGAGAGTCTCAAGCTCTCGATGTACAAAAAAATCGCCTCTGTGCGGACCTATGATGACGAGGATGAGATCCTCGACGAACTGCTCGACCGCTTCGGCGATGTGCCGCAGGCGACGGTCAATCTGGTGCAGATCTCGCATGCCAGATATCTGGCAGAGATGCTGTCTGTGACACGCATCTACCAGGAAAAGACGGAAACGGCGCCGGGCGGACGCGCAAGAGGTACGGCGGGCAGATCTGTCGCACCGGAAACCATGCGTATGGTCTTTCAGTTTGCACAGGTCAATCCACTCAGCGGCTACGCATTGTTCAATCTGACCGAACGTTTCGGACAGAAGGCATTCGTACACGGCGGCGTGGAGCCGTTTATCCGCTTGTCGACCGACCGCAAAAATCTGATGAAGGATGTGCTTGGTCTGCTGGAGATTTTGAACGAGAGCAAAAAGGGCGCGGGCAAGGTATCCTAACGCCTCCGAAACAAATCGCGCGCTGCAGAGCGTACTGAAAAAACAAAACCGAGCGCTGCGGGGAAGCTTCCCTGTCTGCGTTCGGTTTTTGCCTGCTGACGTTTGCCAAAGTCAGCTTTCCATTTGTTTGGCGAGAAAAGATGCGCCGATTTCGGCGATTTTCAGCTCAGTGTCCCCCAAGGCGGCATGTTCCTTCGGCAAGATAGTAATGGAACCGATCGGGTCGCCCTGGGAAATAATGGGGACCACGATCTTCGCATCGTTTAAGTAGCGGTTTTTGCTCTGGATGATGCGGTCCAGCTCGTTGTCCACTTTTTTGTCCATAAACTCCTTTTTGCCGGAGCCGCATGCGGCAATCACCTGATCGGTATCCGAAACAATGATGGTTGCACCCAGCACGCGGGAAGCACTTTCGGCATATTCATCGGCAAACTGGCTCAGCTCGTTGATCGGAGAGTATTTTTTGAGGATGACCTCTCCGGTATTGCCGGTGTAGATCTCCAGCGGATCGCCTTCACGAATCCTGAGAACACGCCGAATCTCCTTCGGCACGACCACCCTGCCCAAATCGTCAATTCTTCTTACGATACCTGTTGCTTTCATTCGTTTTCCTCCGTTTTGGTTGGTAAAATTAGTATCTGTAGACAGCGCCAAAATATGCAGGGCAGAGATGACTATTTTATGGAAATTTTGCGTGGACCGAGTCCCTGCATGAAAGAAAATTCAAGATTATGGAGATTCCATGGATTTTTCGCCGATTCGCTTGGAAAATGCGGGATTCGGTGGTATAATATTTAATACGTATGTCCTCACGCAGCGGGGACTGTGCAATCGTGAACACAGAAAAAGGAGGCAGCATGCTTTTTAAAAATATTACGATCTTAGATGAAAATTTCGACGTGCGTACGCATATGTTTGTAGGAACAGAGGGCACGCGCATTGCTTATATCGGCGAGACAGAACCGGAAACGGATTACGGACGTGTCTATGACGGCAGCGGCAAGCTCCTGATGAGTGCGTTTTATAACTGTCACGGACATTCCCCGATGGCACTGATGCGCGGCTACGGAGAGAATATGGCGCTGCAGGACTGGCTGACCAAACGGATTTTCCCGTTTGAAGATAAGCTGGACAGCAAGGCGGTTTATTGGGCAACGCTTTTGACGATGGCAGAATCCCTGCGTTTTGGGATTGTTTCTACCAGCGATATGTATTATTTCATTGATGATATGGTCGCAGCAACTGTAGCTTCCGGCGCAAAGGCGAATATTTCCCGGGCTATCGTCAGCGGCGCGCAAAGCGATGTCTGGAAGCTGCCATCGATGCAGGAAATGAAACGGACCTTTGAGGCCTATCATAATATCGAGGATGAACGCATCAAGATGGATGTCAGCATTCACGCCGAATATACCTCGGATGTGCCGGAGGTGGAAGCCGTCAGCGCGTACGGACGCGAGGTCGGCACGCGTATGCATGTGCACGTCTCCGAAACGAAGTCCGAGCATGAGGCCTGCAAAGCCAAACGCGGCATGACACCGGTACAGTATTTCGCCAAATACGGCGCATTTGATATCCCGACAGTTGCGGCGCACTGCGTCTGGGTGGAGGGTGAGGATTTTGATATTCTCAAGGAAAAGGGCGTGACGGTCGCGTCTAACCCGGTCAGCAATCTCAAGCTGGCGAGCGGTGTCTGCAATGTGCCGGAGCTTTTGCGGCGCGGGATCTGCGTGGCGCTGGGAACGGACAGCGTCGCCAGCAACAACAGTCTGAATTTCTTTGAGGAAATGAAGGTGTTCGCACTTGCCTCCAAGATGTATTACCAGGATCCGACGGTGGTGACGCCGCAGCAGACGCTTCTGGCAGCGACCAGAAACGGCGCACTGGCACAGGGCAGAGAGGACTGCGGGCTTGTCAAGGAGGGATTCCGCGCGGATCTGATCGTCGTCGATATCGACCAGCCGAACATGTATCCGGTCCACAATATGCTGAACAATCTGGTTTACGCCGCATCGGGAACAGACATCTGTCTGACGATGGCTGATGGCAAGGTGCTGTATGAGGACGGGACGTATCCGACCATCGACATCGAAAAGGCTGTCTCGGAGGCAAACGCGGCGACGCAGAGGATTCTGGCGGTGCTGTAGGAAAAGGGAATGGAGATTTGAGAATTCATGTCACAGAATAAATTTCTGAAGGGTGCCGCGATTCTGGGCATCGCAGGCATCATTGTAAAGGTGATGGGCGTGTTCTTCCGCATTCCGCTGACCAACTGGGTCGGCGCGGACGGCATTTCCTATTACAGTTCGGTCTATCCGATCTATACCTTCTTTTTGATTTTGTCGACGGCGGGCATTCCGGTTGCGGTCTCCCGCATGGTTTCCGAACGTATTGCGGTCAGCAACTACGGCGGCGCGCATAAGGTGTTTCATACGGCGCTCTGGTTCCTCAGCCTATTGGGCTTCGTGACCTTCGCGATCGTCTATTTCGGCGCAGGCTTCATCGAGAGCCATGTGCTCAAAAATGAGGGCACGATGATGGCGCTGCAGGCGATCGCGCCGGCGCTGTTCATCGTGCCGGTGATGTCCGCCTATCGTGGGTATTTTCAGGGCAGACAGAATATGAACCCGACGGCGATTTCACAGCTTGCAGAGCAGTTCTTCCGTGTCGTCGTCGGTCTGGCGCTTGCGTACTATCTGATTCCGAGCGGCTATGAGGCTGTCAGCGCCGGTGCGACCTTCGGCTGTACGGCGGGTGCAGCAGCGGGGCTGGCGGTTGTCGTGATCATTTATCTTTTGAATCTTCCTGCGATCCAGACGCGGATTCGCAGAAACCGTTCCAAAGCGCAGATCGAAAGTACGAAGAGCATCATCAAGCGTATCCTGATCATTGCGATCCCGATCACCATCGGGGCGTCGATCATGCCGCTGATGTCCTCCATCGACAGCGCAGTTGTGATGCGCAGACTGCAGGCAACCGGCTGGTCGTTGGAGGAATCCAGGCATCTGTGGGGGCTTTTGGGCGGCTACTGCAATTCTCTGATCGGCATGCCGCAGGTGCTGACGCAGGCGATCGTCATGAGCCTGGTACCGGCGATCGCTGCAGGCTATCGAGTCAAAAACTTGAAAGAAGTTTCCGATAACAGCCGCTTTGGTCTGCGTGCGGGCATGATCGTCGGCTTCCCATGCGCAGTCGGCATGTTTGCGCTTGCGGAGCCAATCCTGCATCTCCTGTATAAAGACAAGGCAGAGGGCAGCGAGGCAGCCAAAATGCTGATGATCATGTGCATTGGGATTATTTTTCTGTCGGCACTGCAGACCCTGACAGGCATCCTGCAGGGTGTAGATAAGCAGATGCTGCCGGTCAAAAACCTTGCCATCGGCGCAGTGGGGAAACTGGTCCTCACCTATGTGCTTGTAGGCATTCGCCCCATCAATGTCAGCGGCGGACCGATCGGAACCATTGCGGCTTATGTGATCGCGACAGTACTCAATCACCGCGACCTACAGAAGCAGCTTGGGATCCGAATCGATTATATCGAAACCTACGCGAAACCGGGCTTTTGTTCTGTGCTGATGGGCATTGCAGCCTTCGCAGCGTATAAACTGCTGTATCTGCTGCTCAAGAGCAATACGATTGCACTGTTTCTGGCGATTCTCGTAGGCGTTGCAGTCTACGGCGTGCTGGTACTGATGACGAAAACGATCAGTAAAGACGAGATCCGACGCCTGCCAAAGGGCGAGAAGCTCGTAAAGATTTTAGACAGATTTGTAAAGTAACAGGTGAAGACAATGATGAAAGAGATTTATCAACCGCTTGCCGCACCGGCAAAGAACAAAGAAACCGCGATCAAGCGCCTTGCGGACATCATCGCCATTCTGCGTGTCGCATGCCCCTGGGATCGCGTGCAGACACACGACAGCCTGCGCGCCGGGATGCTGGAGGAGGCGTATGAGGTGGTCGAGGCGATCAATCATCAGGATTTAGATAATTTACGTGAAGAACTGGGCGATGTGCTGCTGCAGGTCGTCTTTCACGCGCACATAGAGGAAGAAAACGGCAAGTTTGACCTGACTGACGTCATCAATGATGAATGT
Source organism: uncultured Eubacteriales bacterium (assembly GCA_900542245.1). Lineage (GTDB taxonomy): Bacteria > Bacillota > Clostridia > Peptostreptococcales > Anaerovoracaceae > CAG-238. The sequence continues at coordinate 10,324 of UQMQ01000014.1, read as the reverse complement.
GAAAAAATGATTCGCCGCCATCCTCATGTTTTTTTGGAAGAAAGCGAAAATAATCACGCAAAATCTATTGACAAAGTGCTTGAAAAATGGGAAAATATCAAGGTACAAGAGAGAGGAGACAAGCGTGTGACCTCTCGTATGGAAAAAGTACCGAAGGCTTTGCCTGCGCTCACCAGAGCAAATAAAATCCAGAAACGTGCTGCCGAGGTCGGTTTTGACTGGGATGATATTTCCGATGCCTTTGATAAGGTAAAAGAGGAGTACAGGGAGGTCATCGCATGCTGTCAAGACGAAAACGGGGACAAGGCACGCTTAAAGGAAGAAGTGGGAGATCTGCTTTTTTCTGTCGTTAATATTTCTAGATTTTTGGGCATTGACCCCGAGGAGGCTTTGCATTATACTAATAACAAGTTCATTAGACGTTTCTCACACATCGAGAAAACCGCCTTGGCTTGCGGCAGGGAGTTGGAAGAGATGAGTTTGTCGGAGATGGACGAGTTATGGAATGAGGCCAAAGAGCTGGAACATTCCGTCTAGGCATGATTTTCTAGATTATCATTATGAAGGAGGAACTTAAATGAACAAGGCTGAATTAGTAGCTGCAATCGCAGAAAAAGCTAATTTTACAAAAAAGGATGCAGAAACTGCGCTGAATGCAGTGACAGCAAGCATCGAGGATGCATTGGTAAAAGGTGAAAAAGTACAGTTGATTGGATTCGGTACTTTCGAAACAAGAGAAAGAAAAGCGAGACAGGGCAGAAACCCTCGTCAGCCGGAAGAAGTAATCCAGATCGAAGCATCCAAAGCTCCTGTATTCAAGGCTGGCAAGGCATTAAAGGATGCTGTCAACAAATAATATCGATAATTAAGGTAAGCAATTACCTTTTTTATAACATTTCAAACCTAATAGCTCATTAGAGGGTTAGGGAAAGGCGCTTATGAGAATCGACAAGTTTTTAAAAAATTCAAGACTGATTAAGCGGCAGACTATAGCCAAAGACGCTTGTGATCAGGGGCGTTTCTCGGTCAACGGGAAACCAGCGAAAGCCGGCACCGAAGTCAAGGTGGGTGACATCATCCATATTGCTTTCGGCAACAGTAGCGTATCAGCGAGGGTTTTGGAACTTACCGAATCTTGTAAGAAAGAAGCCGCAACCAAAATGTATGAAATAATTCAGTAAAAAAGACCGGAAACGGTCTTTTTTACTATATAGGAATATTGCATAGCGATATTTCCGGAATAGCGGCGAAAGCACCTTGCGAAGCGGCGCTCATGGGTGAGCGGCATGTGCGCATAGAAATTTCAGATTTCGTTATGCGCACTTTTGTCTCTTTGTAGAAATATCGCGCGGCGAGCTTTTCGGAATAACGGCGAAAGGAAAGACTGCGCTTAGAATACATTTCCCCAGTTGACTTCGTCATTAGAGCAAAGAAAGGTCAGCTGCTCGACCATGGCGAATAATTCGCCGGAGGCATTGGAAACATCTTCTGCCTTGACATATTTGACGGATTTGGCCATGGCGTAGTCGATGTCGTTGATGGTTTGCGTATCTAAAAAGAAGATCGCAGTTTTCTTATACGCATGCCAGTCATCGCTGAGTACCTGTACTTTTTTGTAAGCCTCGTCCCACTGCGCACTTTCGACAGCCGGAATGATCTCCTCGCGGATGCGGTCATTCAAATCATCAATCTGGGCTTGCGAGGCGTGCGCAAAGATCAGCCAGCCGCCGATCAGGACGGCGACCGCGCAGATGGATACGATCAGGTCTTTCATAGGATCACCTCCGCCGCGAACGGAGAGGTTCGCTCGTTGTGCAAATAAACATGGATCTGCTTGTTTTCGTCGTAAAACGCGAGGAAGATCTTCCGATAGTCGGAAAGACTTGCGTTCTGCAGCTTGGCGTCCAACGCGTTCTTATTGATGCCTAAGGCATGCAGATTTTTCTCATAGAGTTTCCCGTCCGATATGATCAGCATCGGCAGGGCGCCTTCGCTGACCGCGAGCTGCATGTCTTTGGGCGCGAGCGGCTTGTTCTCTGCTTTCGGAATGACAGTTAGCTGGCCGTTGGACTCCATGATGGCGTATTGCACATCGGAGAGGGAAGGGCAGTTTGCCAGACGCAGCTGCTCCATCAGGTCGGTGCTGGTGATGCGCAGGCGTTTCAGTTCGTTTTCGTTTAATTTCCCTTTTTCAATCAGAACGCTCGGTTTATCGGTGACCAGACCCTTGAACCACTCGCACTTGGTCGCCAGAAAAGAAATGGCGATCTGCAGGAACATCAATGTAAAAATCGCCATTACACCGTTGATCAGCGAGGCCGAGGTGGAATCGATTGGAATGGCTGCCAGCTCCGCGATCATGAACAGCACGACCATTTGAAACGGAGACATCTTGGAAAGCTCGGATTTCCCCATGAGTCTGACTGCGAACAAAACGGCTGTATATAGGATAAAGGTACGAATCGCGACAATTAACAAAGTATTACCTCCTTGTATTTCAAGCAGAAACGACGCGCCGCGCAGCCTCCGCCCAAAATATTTTCTCCCGCTTATTGTGTGCAGGCGCGTGATTTGTTATACTTTAGACTTGAAGGAGTGCAAACCATGGAGAAAAAGACATTTTTACAACAGGCAAAGGAAGAAAAACGCAGTTATCTGCTGTATTTTTTGATCTACTGTCCGCTGGGTGCGGTCGCGCCGCTGCTCGGGCAGTATCTGAGCGGCATCGGCTTCAGCGGAACGCAGGTGGGCATTGTGACCTCGACCGGAACTGCGACGGCTGTCGTCGCAGGTATCTTTTGGGGAAAATGTTATGCCAATACAGCGTATAAGCGGAGACTGATCGCGCTGTTGTTTCTGGCATCGGCGACGTTTGCGATTCTGACGCTGCGGACGACCGCGTTCTGGTGGTATGTGGTGCTGTACGGCGCGATGTACGCGTTCCAAGGTCCGGTGCATGGATTGTGTGACTCCTTCATGATGGACGGAGGCAGGAATTTCCCGATTGTGCGGGCATGGGGCGCGCTCGGCTACTCGGTTTCGGTCTATGCTGCAGGGAACTACGCGGAGGTACATGGACTGACCTGTATTTTTTATATCTACGCGGCAGCCTTTGTGCTGGCGGCGGTCGTGATCCTGCGTGAGGCTGAGCCGCCGCATTACAGGAGGACTGGGGGTGAGGGCAAGACGTCTGTCCGGGAGCTGCTGCATTGCCGTAAGTACATGCAGCTCTTGCTCTGCTCCTTTTTTGTATTTGGCTGTGCGATCGGCAACAGCACGTATTTTGGCTACCTGTTCCGCGACGGCGGCGGCAGTCTGGCAGGCATCGGGCTGGCGTTCCTTTTGATGGCGGGGAGTGAGACGGTATTCATGCTGCTGGTCCCGCTTTTGAATCGCCGGATCCCGACGGAAAAGCTGACATTTGCTGCGGTTGTGCTGTGCATGCTGCGCTTTGCTTTCTATGCCCTGGGACCGAGTTACCGGGTACTGCTGGCGACCTTTTTCCTGCAGGGTGCATCGAATGGGATCATCTGGGTCGAATTTATCAAATACTTCGGCAAGATCGTGGAGCCGCGCCTGTCCGGACTGGCGATTTCGACTTTCCATGCCATCGGCAATAATTTCAGTACGATCCTGTGCAGCCTGATCGGCGGTATCCTGCTGGATGCGTACGGCGCGCAGGGCTGCTATTGGTTCTTTGCGCTTTGGAACGGGATTGCGTGCGTCCTATATCTATTATTTGGACTGGAGAAAGCAGGAGAAAACAGGGTCTACTGAGGCAAGCGGCAAGCCAAGTGCGCACTGCGGTCAAGCAGAAAGAAAAGAAAAGTGAAAAAAATATAAAAAGACTATTGACAGAAGCGTAAAATGATGATAATATAGATAAACTGTCGGAAAACGACGACAAAACGCAACGAAAAAACGAAGCGAATCGGCACGGAAGTGAGCGCGAAAAACTTCGAAAAAAGTTTGAAAAAAGTCTTGACAGATTACCTGAAAAATGGTAAGATAATCAAGCTGTCGGAGATAACCGAAAGCAATACAAAACTGAATAACGCTTTGAAAAAGATTTTGAAAAGTGAAAAAAGTGCTTGACAAAAACAAAGAAAAGTGTTAAGATGTTAAATGTTCGACACCACGTCGAACCTGAACCTTGAAAATTTCATAGTGTAGAAATTTAGTCAAATAAATTTTAATGCGAAGTAAATTTTTCGATAGGCGCGAAGCCGAGGGAGAACGGAACGGAGTGTACTTTTGTACATGAGTACCGATTCGACCGAAAGCGACAAAGCATAGCGGAAAATTGACAAGCATTTGAAACAATCAGCGAATTGGTAAGTGAATAACGAACGAATTAGCGGAAAGTTTCTCGACAATTTCTTAAAAAAGACAATAATTCAAAACGAATTAGCAAACGCAAAGACGTTTGTCTTGAGAGAAGAAATCAAACAGATTTTAACTTGTCAAACCTGTTTACGCAGGATTTTGGCTCAGATGCAAGGCGCGCGACTGATGAGGAACGGAGCATACTAAGGTATGTGAGTACCGAAAGAAGGAGCAGCAACAAAGCAGGTGAGTCAAAAGACAAGTAAGATACCATTTTTATTAAGAGTTTGATCCTGGCTCAGGATGAACGCTGGCGGCGTGCCTAACACATGCAAGTCGAGCGAGAAATCTTGGAATGAGACTTCGGTTAAGTGAAGAGATGGAAAGCGGCGGACGGGTGAGTAACGCGTAGGCAACCTGCCTTATGCAGAGGGATAGCCATTGGAAACGATGATTAAAACCTCATAATGCCATTTTATCACATGGTGAGATGGTCAAAGATTTATCGGCATAAGATGGGCCTGCGTCTGATTAGCTAGTTGGTGGGGTAACGGCCTACCAAGGCGACGATCAGTAGCCGACCTGAGAGGGTGATCGGCCACATTGGAACTGAGACACGGTCCAAACTCCTACGGGAGGCAGCAGTGGGGAATATTGCACAATGGGCGAAAGCCTGATGCAGCAACGCCGCGTGAAGGAAGAAGGTCTTCGGATCGTAAACTTCTGTCCTTGGGGAAGATAATGACGGTACCCTTGGAGGAAGCCCCGGCTAACTACGTGCCAGCAGCCGCGGTAATACGTAGGGGGCAAGCGTTATCCGGAATTATTGGGCGTAAAGAGTGCGTAGGTGGTTACCTAAGCAGGGGGTGAAAGGCACTGGCTTAACCAATGTCAGCCCCCTGAACTGGGTACCTTGAGTGCAGGAGAGGAAAGCGGAATTCCTAGTGTAGCGGTGAAATGCGTAGATATTAGGAGGAACACCAGTGGCGAAGGCGGCTTTCTGGACTGTTACTGACACTGAGGCACGAAAGTGTGGGGAGCAAACAGGATTAGATACCCTGGTAGTCCACACCGTAAACGATGAGCACTAGGTGTCGGGGTCGCAAGACTTCGGTGCCGCAGTTAACGCATTAAGTGCTCCGCCTGGGGAGTACGTACGCAAGTATGAAACTCAAAGGAATTGACGGGGACCCGCACAAGCAGCGGAGCATGTGGTTTAATTCGAAGCAACGCGAAGAACCTTACCAGGACTTGACATCCCTCTGAAAGCCGTGATAACGATCGGCCCTCTTCGGACAGAGGAGACAGGTGGTGCATGGTTGTCGTCAGCTCGTGTCGTGAGATGTTGGGTTAAGTCCCGCAACGAGCGCAACCCTTGCTGTTAGTTGCCATCATTGAGTTGGGCACTCTAACGGGACTGCCGGGGATAACTCGGAGGAAGGTGGGGATGACGTCAAATCATCATGCCCCTTATGTTCTGGGCTACACACGTGCTACAATGGTCGGTACAAAGAGCAGCAAGACCGTGAGGTGGAGCAAATCTCAAAAACCGATCCCAGTTCGGATTGCAGGCTGCAACTCGCCTGCATGAAGTTGGAGTTGCTAGTAATCGCGAATCAGAATGTCGCGGTGAATGCGTTCCCGGGTCTTGTACACACCGCCCGTCACACCACGGAAGTTGGGGGTGCCCAAAGTTGGTCAATAAATAGATTACCTAAGGCAAAACCAATGACTGGGGTGAAGTCGTAACAAGGTAGCCGTTCGAGAACGAGCGGCTGGATCACCTCCTTTCTAAGGAGACTTAAGTTTCTGCACTATGAATTTTTAAAAAAGCATGCGCAAAAAATGCGCAGGATTTTTGCGAAGATACAAGGCACGCGAGTTTCGAGGAACGGAACATACTGATGTATGTGAGTACCGCAGAGAACGAGCAGTAACGCAGTAGGTTCGTAAAAAGACAAGCATATGGGGAATTAGCTCAGCTGGGAGAGCACCTGCCTTGCACGCAGGGGGTCAAGGGTTCGAACCCCTTATTCTCCACCACGAGTCTTGCAGAAGACTCAAGTATGTACCTTGAAAACTGAATAAAGTATCAAATTGTGTATAAGCAAGTTAACAACGAAAACGAAATCGAGATAAATCACAAGAGTGTTTTTTCAAAATTTTGTGGGTTCTGAAATTCATGAAAATGGAGAGTAAGGATACAATTTCAATGTTAAACCGAGAAACCAGAAAATTTTCACTACGAGTAAAACAGTAGTAAAGAAATCCCACACATAACGCTAGTGTGGGTATTTGAAAAGAGTTTGTCTTGAAAAGAATGCGACAATGAAGATTGCGCAGGATTTTGCTTGATTCGCAAGGCGCGCGAGGAAGTGCGGAGGGCGCATACTTAGGTATGTAACCGACAAACGAACGAGCAGCAACACAGTGAAGCGAGCAAAAGACAAGCAATTTGCGCAGGATTTTCGCTTTTATGCAAGGCGCCGAAGGAGCGAGGAACGGAGCATACTAACGTATGTGAGTACCGCAGCGACTGAGAGCAACAAAGCAGAAAAGAGAAAAGACAAGCAAGAGGTCAAGTAACAAAGAGCACAAGGCGGATGCCTTGGCACTAGGAGCCGAAGAAGGACGTGACAAGCTGCGATAAGCTGCGGGAAGGAGCAAATATCCGTTAATCCGCAGATTTCCGAATGCGGGAACGCACTTAAGGTAATGCTTAAGTATCCATAGGTGAATACATAGCCTATGAGAGGGTAACCCGGGGAACTGAAACATCTAAGTACCCGGAGGAAGAGAAAGAAACATCGATTTTCCTAGTAGCGGCGAGCGAACGGGAAAGAGGCCAAACCGACAGTTTACTGTCGGGGTTGTGGACACTCATCACTTGAGGTTTTGATAGCCGAAGAGATCTGGAAAGATCTAACGTAGAGGGTAAAATTCCCGTAGGCGAAATCAAATAATCAAAGAGTGGATCCAGAGTAGGACCGGACACGTGGAACCCGATCTGAAGCCGGGGGGCCCACCCCCCAAGCCTAAATACTACCTAGTGACCGATAGCGTATAGTACCGTGAGGGAAAGGTGAAAAGAACCCCGGGAGGGGAGTGAAATAGAACCTGAAACCTTGTGCTTACAAGCAATGGGAGCGCAAGTGACCATGTACTTTTTGTAGAACGGGCCAACGAGTTATGGTATGCAGCGAGGTTAAGTTCCTGGAGGAACGGAGCCGTAGGGAAACCGAGTCTGAATAGGGCGGCTAGTTGCATGCTGTAGACCCGAAACCGGGTGACCTATCCATGTGCAGGTTGAAGTAACCGTAAAAGGTTATGGAGGACCGAACTTATATCCGTTGAAAAGGGTTAGGATGACGTGTGGATAGCGGTGAAATTCCAATCGAACTCGGAGATAGCTGGTTCTCCTCGAAATAGCTTTAGGGCTAGCCTCAAGGAAAAGATACGCGGGGGTAGAGCACTGAATGTTCTAGGGGCCTTCACCGGTTACCGAAAACTATCAAACTCCGAATACCGCAGTATTATACTTGGGAGTCAGACTACGAGAGATAAGTTCCGTGGTCAAAAGGGAAACAGCCCAGACCTACAGCTAAGGTCCCCAAATGTAGATTAAGTGGAGAAGGATGTGGAGCTGCATAGACAACTAGGATGTTGGCTTAGAAGCAGCCACTCATTTAAAGAGTGCGTAATAGCTCACTAGTCGAGTGACTCTGCGCCGAAGATAAACGGGGCTAAAATCTACTACCGAAGCTTAGGAATTACTGTAAAGTAATTGGTAGAGGAGCATCGTATGCGGGCAGAAGCTGTGCTGTAAGGCATGGTGGACTGCATACGAGAGAGAATGTTGGCATGAGTAGCGTAAGGCAGGTGAGAATCCTGCCCGCCGAAAATCTAAGGTTTCCTGAGGAAGGTTCGTCCACTCAGGGTTAGTCGGGACCTAAGCCGAGAGCGAAAGCTGTAGGCGATGGACAACAGGTTGATATTCCTGTACCACCGAAAGTCGTTTGAGCGAAGTGGGGACACAGAAGGATAGGTTGAGCACGCTGTTGGTAATGCGTGTCCAAGCGTCGAGGGAGAACTGGTAGGCAAATCCGCGAGTTCAATTCTGAGGCGTGATGGGGTGGCCGCAAGGCTGGAAGCAACTGATTTCACACTGTCAAGAAAAGCCGCTAGCGAGACCGTAGGTGCCCGTACCGCAAACCGACACAGGTAGATGAGGAGAGAATCCTAAGGTGAGCGAGAGAACTATTGTTAAGGAACTCGGCAAAATAACCCCGTAACTTCGGGAGAAGGGGTGCTCCGGAAACGGAGCCGCAGTGAAAAGTCCCAGGCGACTGTTTACCAAAAACACAGGTCTCTGCGAAAGCGAAAGCTGAAGTATAGGGGCTGACGCCTGCCCGGTGCTGGAAGGTTAAGGGGATGTGTAAGGGCAACCGAAGCACTGAACTTAAGCCCCAGTAAACGGCGGCCGTAACTATAACGGTCCTAAGGTAGCGAAATTCCTTGTCGGGTAAGTTCCGACCCGCACGAAAGGCGTAACGATCTGGGAACTGTCTCAACAATAGACTCGGTGAAATTGTAGTACCGGTAAAGATGCCGGTTACCCGCAGCAGGACGGAAAGACCCCATGGAGCTTTACTGTAGCTTGATATTGAGATTCGGCGTTGCATGTACAGGATAGGTGGGAGACTGCGAGACTAGTACGCCAGTATTAGAGGAGTCACCGTTGGGATACCACCCTTGTAACGTTGGATTTCTAACATTGCGCCGTGAACCGGCGTGTGGACAGTGTCAGGTGGGCAGTTTGACTGGGGCGGTCGCCTCCTAAAGAGTAACGGAGGCGCCCAAAGGTTCCCTCAGTGCGGTCGGAAATCGCGCGAAGAGTGTAAAGGCAGAAGGGAGCTTGACTGCGAGACAGACAAGTCGAGCAGGGACGAAAGTCGGGCTTAGTGATCCGGTGGTTCCGCGTGGAAGGGCCATCGCTCAACGGATAAAAGCTACCCTGGGGATAACAGGCTGATACCGCCCAAGAGTTCACATCGACGGCGGTGTTTGGCACCTCGATGTCGGCTCGTCTCATCCTGGGGCTGAAGTAGGTCCCAAGGGTTGGGCTGTTCGCCCATTAAAGAGGTACGCGAGCTGGGTTCAGAACGTCGTGAGACAGTTCGGTCCCTATCCGCTGTGGGCGTTGGAGATTTGAGTGGAGCTGTTCCTAGTACGAGAGGACCGGGATGGACGTAGCTCTGGTGCACCAGTTGTTCTGCCAAGGGCATCGCTGGGTAGCTACCTACGGACGGGATAAGCGCTGAAAGCATCTAAGTGCGAAGCCCCCCACGAGAAAAGATCTCCCCCAATTATGGTAAGACCCGTGAGAGACTATCACGTTGATAGGTCGGAGGTGTAAGTGTGGTGACACATTCAGCTGACCGATACTAATAGGTCGAAAACTTGACCAATGGTTTACGGACCAATTTGATACTTTTATTTAGTTTTCAGGGTACAAAATATGAAAGATTGCGAAGGAAAATTCGCATAGCACAAGGCGCACGAGTTTCGAGGAACGGAACATACTAAAGTATGTGAGTACCGCAGAGAACGAGTAGCAACGCAGTGATAGGTGAATTTAACAAGCAAGAAACTGCGCAGGAGATTTTGCAGCTGACAAGGCGCGCGAGTACCGAGGAGCGGAGTGTACAAAGGTACATGAGCACCGCAGGATGCGAGCAGCAACACAGTCAGATGGAAAATCCACAAGCAGAAAATCCGGTGACAATAGCGAGGAGGTCACACCTGTTCCCATCTCGAACACAGTAGTTAAGCTCCTTAGCGCCGATGATACTTGGTGGGAAGCTGCCTGGGAAAGTAGGACGTTGCCGGTTTTTGTTTTGCAAAATATTTTTACAATACAGAGGAAAGATAGCAGTCATGCTGTCTTTTTTCATTTTGGCAACGTCTCTACTTTCCGAAAGTATGGTTTCCTTCGATC
>UQMQ01000013.1 GCA_900542245.1 uncultured Eubacteriales bacterium | reverse complement strand
TCTGAGATGCAAACGCGGGCGCGAGTCGGTGCGATATTGTTTCAGTTCCTCTCTATCTTATCGGATTTTTCGAAAAAAAACCCCACCCTTTTTGCCAAAAAGGGTGGGAAAATCAAAAAAAATTTTCATTTTTTTGATCGTTCGCCGTTTTTTTGTAAAGTCCTTACAGTCTTGGCGCCCGACTTCGCGGGGAGTCGCCCTTCCAAAGTTAGCGTTGCGATACCGGGTCAATTGTGTTATGATGAAAAAAACAAATGCTTGCTGTTTCACTTGACGGAGGTACTTATGAAAAAACGGCTTTTCATCTTTCTGATTCTTTCCCTGGTGTTTGTGACCTGCGCGTCCGGCTGCGGACAAAAGTCACTGCTGCATCCGGACGATCCGGTTACGCTGACGCTATGGCACGTATACGGGGAACAGGCCGATTCTCCTATGAACCGCCTGATTGATGAGTTTAACAGTTCTGTCGGCAAAGAAAAAGGCATCGTCATCGCAACGACCCTGATGTCCAACGCCTCGCAGATCGGGCAAAAGCTCTTGGATGCGCAGGCAGAAAAGCCGGGTGCTTTGGATATGCCTGACATGTTCTTTTGCCACAACAGCAATGCTGAGGAGCTGGGCGTGGATAATCTGATCGACTGGGAAACCTGCTTCACGAAAGAGGAAATGAATGCCTTTGTCTCGGATTTTCTTCCGGACGGCATGGTGGATGACACCCTGGTCGTGCTTCCGGTTACAAAATCCACACAGCTTCTCTTTCTAAACGGCACGGAGTTCGCGCGTTTTTCAAGCGCGGTCGATGTGCGTCTGGATGATCTGGAGAGCTGGGACGGCTTCTTTGCAGCCGCCGCCAAATATTATGACTGGTCTGATGGCAAACCGTTCTGCGCCTTTGACTATCTGCTCCGCTCGGTAGAATTAAACGCAATTTCCTCCGGCACAGCTGCAGAAAGTCTCTACAAGGACGGTTGGTATGATTTCAGCAATCCCGCGCTGCAGACCGCCTGGATGCAGTTTGCGGACGCGCTGGTGCAGGGGCACATCGTAATCTCCGACCTGTATTCCAACACGCAGGTCATGACCGGAGAGGTTGCCGGCGGCATGGGCTCCTCCGCCAGCATTCTCTACTACAACGACATGGTCACCTATCCGGATAATACCACTGAACCGATGAATCTGCAGATCCTGCCGATGCCGCACGCTGCCGGCGGGAAGCAGCTCGCCTCACAGGCGGGTGTCGGGCTGTGTGCGGTCAAGACGACTGCCCGGAAGCAGGAGGCGGTTTCTGTCTTTGCGCACTGGCTGACGGAAAGCGAGCGCAATCTCGCGTTTGCCGCGCAAACCGGCTACATGCCCGTCACCTATGCTGCGTTCGATGCGATCAAGGACTATGATTTTAACAACAGCGCTTTTGCGCGTCTGTACCGATCCTTCACACAGGTACAGCAATCCGCCCAGATCCTCAGCGAGCCTGCGTTTGCCGGATTTTACGGCAAGGCAGGCAGCCTCTATGAAGCGCTGCGGGACAGACAAAAAGATTACGCGAAACGCAGCGCCGACGGCGCGGAGACGGCGCAGCTTGCGGAAGAAACCTGGCAGCTGTTTCAACGGATTTCGTAACGAGGAGCAGAGCATACGGTCATGAACAAACTACTGGGCTATATTCACACACAGGCCGGCAGCGGCACGATGAAGCGCAAGCTTTTCCTTTATATGCTGCTTCTGCTGTTTTTCATTCTGCTGGTGCTCGCGTCGATGCTGTCTCTGATGGGACAGTTCAAGACACCGAAGGATTCCCTTTTGGCAACCTGTGAGCTGCAGCAGGCGATGTTCCAGAAGGACATCAAAACACAGCGGAATCACTTGTCGATGATGGGGATTCATTTTTCGGAGGATCTTTCCTTCGCCATTGAGCGCTGGCTCTCCGATCAGCATACGGACTTTTCTGCCCTGCGGGACTCCCATGAAAGGGTGGAATCACTGGAAGACTCCCTGTTTGACACAGTGCTCCAGTATCTGATGCAGGCAGACTGCTCCGGTGCCTTTGCCATGCTTGATACCACAGTCAATACCGCCGCGCCGAACGCCGCCAACTCAAAAAGCGGTCTGTATCTGCAAGTCAACGGCTATGAGATCGATCATCGCGAGGCGCTCTGTTACCGCGGCAGCTCCGAAGTCGCGAAGCAGCATGACGTCATGCCGCACCGCAAATGGAAGCTTGAGCTTGACAGCAGCGTCTTTTGGGGTTATACGCTTGCTGCCGAAAAGGCGTCTCTCCCGCTGGATAACGCTTGCTCCTTTACGGATTTTATCACCCTGCCCGGCATGTCCGAACGCGCGATGCACGTTGCGATCCCGATCACAGGTGCGGACGGAACGTTTTACGGTGTCTGCGGGTTCGAAATCTCCGAAAGCTATTTCAAGCAGATCTTTGCACAGCCCACCAAGCTCTCGCGCATGTTCGCGGTGCTTTCCAACAACTATAAATCTGAAAACGGGGTGCTTACGGACTTTTTCAGCTGCGGAACGACCGCCGGCTACTCCTATCTCCCTAAGGCAAATCTTGCTGTCACAGATTTCAGCAAAGGGCTGTGCCGTTTCTCGGACGGAACGGATGCCTACATCGGTGTCCTTGACACCTATAAAGATGTCCATGGTGTCGAGCTGTTTACCACCGCTATCCTGGTGCCGGAGAAGGATTTTTTAACGGATGCACTGCAAAATCGTCTGCGGCTCGGCATCCTTTTGCTTCTGCTTCTGATACTTTCCATTGTCGGCTGTATTTATTTCAGCCATCGGTTTCTGGTGCCGCTCCTGCAGAGTCTCGAGCAGATTCAAAAGGGCAATTACCAAAGCCCGCGTATCAATATGGTCGAAATCGATGACCTTTTGGACTTTCTTGCGCAAAAGGACGGCGAAACAGAAAAGGAGATCAAGCATCTGCAAACGGAGATCAATCATCTGATTCAGATGCAGAACAAGGAGATCAATGAGGAAGAATACCAGCATTTTCAGCAATGCCTTGCAAATCTCACTGTCAAAGAGCTGGATATCTTCAAGCTGTATCTGGACGGCAAGAGCAGCAAACAGATCCAGGAGATCTGCGCCATCACCTCCAATACGCTCAAATACCACAACGCCAATATCTACAGTAAACTCGGGATCAAATCCCGCAAAGAGCTTCTGACCTATGCCACGATGATGAAAGAAAAAGAGCGACAGGATGCGCGCCCTTAGCGCGGAACCGCACCGCGCAAAAACAGCGGCACTCTCCACACAAAGGAGTGCCGCTGTTTTTGCGTCTTTCGCCTTATTTCTTCTTGACCGAAATCGGACTCAGCACGATTGAGCCGTCCATGCCGCTGATCGATACGGAATATGTTCTGATTTTTCCTGTTTCGTCCTCATAGGAAACGCCCCAGTTCGGGATGCTGCCGTAAAACGCCGCCTGCACGACCAGCGGACAATCCGGCATCAGCTCCTTTTGCTGATACATGCGCTTGGTTTTGAACCGTACATTACCGTCCTCATCTGCATCCACAAATGTAAGCTTCAGTACACGAAAATTTTTCAGTGGTTTTTGCGCGAAGAACGCGACCTTCGCAGCGCTCTCCTCCTCCGAAAGCATATATTCGTCATAAGCCTCGTATCCCTCAACAAAGAGATCCGACCAGGCTCCGCGCAGCACTGCCGGAACACCCATAGGGTCTACGTTTTCCGATTCGTATTGCGAAAACGGCGTCAGTGGAAGCATGGCGATTTTCTTTTCGAGCTTCGCCTCTGCGCTTTGAAACTCGTCCGCGCTGATTTGCTCGGAAGCCGCTGGGTCCCACGCTCCGCTTGTATTGTAATAGTGCTGCAGCTGCACCGCGTCACCGTCCTCCTGATCGTAGGTGAACCAGTAGCCGTCGCAGTCCAGCCCCCTGCCATCCTTGGAAAGCTTGTAATCGGCGAGGATATAATGCGCGGCGCCCGCGGATGCCCGATTAAAAAAGTGTCCGTCATCTGTCCAGTCATAGCGGTTGCGTCCCCAGCCCTCCAGAATATTCAGCGCTTCTCCGTCCGCGAGGGTATAGACCGCTTGCACGATGCTGCCGCTGTAGCTCACGCCGCTTTCCTGCTCATACTTTCCGGCAGCAGAGATTTCTCCGATCAAAAGCTCCGGCACACCGTCTTTGTTGATGTCCTTGAGAAGATAACCGCAGCGATAAGGTGCTTCCGCGGCCATACTCACTCCGTCCAGTGCGGACAGGAGATCAATGGCGCTGTTGATGCCGACCGGTCCGGTCATTTCCGTAATCTCTCCGGTTCCCAATAGCAGCTTGGCATACGCGTCCAAGACCTCTGTATAAGCCTCCGGCATTTCGGAGCTCCCCGCCTCAGCAGAGACTTTCGCAGCAGAGACTGCCGCAGCATCGTCCATCGGCTTCTGCGCGTTCGCACAGGCACAAAGCTGCAGCAACAGCAGCATCACCATACAGAAACAAATGACTCTTTTTCCTCTTCGTTTTGCGCTCATCGTCAACCTCCTCCTTTAAACTTCTGATTCCTCCTCCAGCGGATTCTGCCGGAACCCATCCAGCAAGGCGTCGTTTTCCATGATGAAAGGGCGCGCAGTATCCTGTCCCCATGCGGTATCGTATTTTTCCATCAAGTAATCACTCAGCTCCGTCCTGTTCTGCAATTTTAACAGTCGGTATGGCTCTTGAAACGCTACCTTTTCGAGAAAATACAATGTGCCGTCCGCCGATGGCAGCAGAACACCCGCGTGTCCGACAGAGAGCGTGTTTTCGGTATCCGAAAATCTGTCGTGAAAAATGACAGAAATCAAGTGCGCCTCACTGTCCGCGAAGGTCACGCCGCGAGAAGCCCAGCCCTCCTGCAGTGCCTGCACCTGCGCCCCGGTTTCGGTGCTGTCCGCCGCCTCGACAGGTGCGAACAAAGCGCAGAAATCGGCGGTGCTGCCATCAAAAAGAACCGCCGGATCCTGCGCGATGGTCTCCAGATCCATAAAAAGCAGCTCTTCTCCCTGCGTCTGCGGCTGATCCGCGCCCGCACCCAAAAAGTCACCGAGCAGGCTGTATGCAGTGATGCGGCAGTTATACCCGGCGAAACTCCCCTGTGTTTCCGTCCATGCGTCCTGCATATCGTACACATCGTATTTCGTTTCGGTTGGTGCGGCGCTTTCAAATCCATCGGTCAGCCACGCGGGCTTGACTGCAGCGTTAAACTGATCAACACGCGCAAAAAGTGCCTGTACGCGCGCCTCTGCCACGCCGCTTTTTTCCAGAAGCCCGGACAGTAAGGTACGCGCCTCGGCATCCGTCAGATTCGAATAGGTCACGCTTTCCAGCGCGGGCTGTTCGGTCTCACTGCCGTCCTTTCCAGCGCAGCCGACCATGCAGCTGAGCACTGCGCCCAGCATCAACAGGCACAAAAACCGTACCGCTTTTTGTTTTCTCTTTCTCATCCATATCCCCCTTTTTGTTGATTTCCAAAAGGATTCCCTTTTTTTCATCATACTATACTTTCGGATACAGTACAAGCGGTTTTTCTTTCCGTCAAAGTGTTTCCCGTCAGAGCGTTTTCGTCTCCGCATAGCGTTTTACCTTGCCTGTGGTGGTTTTGATCATCGGTTGGTCGGTAATCACCAGACGATAGATGCGCTTATAGCTTGGCAGTTCTTCGTTGAGGCGGTCGATATCCGCGCGGATCCGCGCCTCGATGGCTTCTGTTTCGGTCAAGCCGAGGATTTCCTCCATATATGTCGGCTGATAAACGAGCTTCGCGCAAATCGCCAAATCCTGTGTGTCCTCGCCATGCCGCGGCTGTCCGAACACCATGTTTTCCTCCACATAGGGCAGATTGCTGATGCGCTGCTCAAGCTCCTCCGGATAGACGTTCTTTCCGTTCTTCAGAACGATGACATTCTTCTTGCGCCCGCAAAGGAACAGATAGCCGTCCCGGTCGGCATAAGCCAGATCCCCGGTGTGCAGCCAGCCGTCTGCCAGTACCTTTGCAGTCTCCTCCGGGTTTTCGTAGTAGCCGGACATCACGTTCGGTCCCCGCGCGATCAACTCCCCGACGCCTTCCTCGTTCGGCTCATCGATCATCAGCGTAACGCCCGGAATCGCCTTGCCGATCGAGCCGGGACGACGTTCGCGAAAATTCTCCGCAGCTAACACCGGCGAGGCCTCTGTCATACCGTAACCCTGCACCGCGGTAATACCGAATCGGTTGAAGCCTTCAATCGCCTCCGGGTCGATGGCAGATGCGCCGCTGATGACCAGACGCAGATTGCCGCCGAGCTGGTCGAGGATCTGCTTGAAAAGTTTGCGGCGTATATCGATGCCGCATCGCAGGAGAAGACCGGAAAGCTTCAGTCCAAAGCGCACCTTGCGTTCGAGCCCCTCCTTTTTCACCGTCATCATGATGCGTTTATAGATGGCTTCGATGAGCAGCGGCACACAGAAAAAGACGGAGATCCGATATTCTACGATATTTTTTTGCAGATATTTCAGACCGTCGCAGTAGGTGGTCGCTGCACCCGCCGCCAGCATGACAAACTGCCCGGTCGCGCCGAAGGTGTGATGATACGGGAGAAACGCCATATTCACATCGCCTCTGTATACATTTTCGCAGCACTGCAGTGCGTAGACGTTTTCAACAATATTGTACTGCGACAGCATGACGGCCTTCGCCATGGAGGTGGTGCCGGAGGTAAAGATGATAAGGGCTAAGGCTTTCGCGTCGATGGGAAGCGCCTGATACCGCGCCAGTTCTGCCTCGCCTGCCTGTTTCGCTTCGCTGCGCAGCTGTGCCACGCTCACATAGTCTGCCGACGCGTCCATGCAGATAAACGTGCTGACCTTTGTCGTCTGTGCAGCCCGCAGCTGCTCTACTGCCGCCAGATGCTCTGTATCGAAAATCAAAACCTCCGCCGCGCTTCTGACCAGAGAAGTCTCCAGCTCCTCGTAGGGCAGCCCCTTATCCAGCGGTACGCAGATTCCCAGACCACCCAAAACCGCAAAATAGCTTTCCAGCCACTCCTCTTGATTTTTGCCTATGATGGCGATACGCTTTCCCTGCATACCGCGCAGCATCATGGCTGTACCGAGCAAAGAGACGCGGTCATAAAATTCCGCGAAAGAAATATGCGTGTAGCAGACATTTTTCCCTGTTTTTTGCTTGATGATGAACGCGTCCTCCTCCCCAAAGCTTTCGGCGCTATAGCGCAGCAGCGCGCGCAGATTTTCGTGGCGTACCGGCGAAAAAACGCTTTTCAGTTCTCCGATTTTCATGATACTTACAGTCTCCTTTATGTCTTGATGTCATTTTTCTTGTCAGCTTCCTTCGGTTCG
This sequence comes from uncultured Eubacteriales bacterium, assembly GCA_900542245.1. Taxonomy (GTDB): domain Bacteria; phylum Bacillota; class Clostridia; order Peptostreptococcales; family Anaerovoracaceae; genus CAG-238. The sequence goes on along the minus strand of UQMQ01000013.1, from coordinate 18,328 downwards.
CGTTTCAGCGCGAAAGGAAAACAAATTTCAAAACGGATTGTTTTGGTTATCAACTATTTGTTACATAGTTTCGATAACCATATTAACGCAAGCAAGGGTAAAAGTCAAGTCCATACAACGATATATCGTTATGAAAACCATAAAATATTTTACGATAACTACATTTTCTTGTTGTGAAAACGAACCGAATCGTGTAGAATGAACATAACAGATGCGCAAAGAAGCGATCAGCTGAGAGGAGATGCAAGAAATGAACAAAGCGAAAAGTCTGGCGGATTTTCAACTTCCGCGTTGGCAGCAGCTGCCGTCTGTGCCGCTGTATCTGGAGCAGGTACTGGCGCTGCTGGAAGAATGGCTGGGTCCCTATTTGGGAAAAGAGGACGGAACGATTCTGACAAAGACGATGATCAACAATTATGTAAAACTGCATTTTATCCAGCCGCCCGTCCGCCGCAAATATGATCGGCTGACCCTAGCCTCTCTGTTCGTGATCGCGGTGCTGAAGCCCGTATATACCATTGAGGAAATCGGCTATCTGATCCGGCTCTCTTTAGGGCATTCCGACCCGCAAGCCGCCTACGATGATTTTTGCGACTGCGCGGAGGCTGCCGTCAGCCATGCCTTTCATCAGACCACCATGGAACGAAACACAAAAGCAGGCGACCCGCGCCTGCTCCTTTGGAACGCCTGCAACGCTTTCGCGTGCCAGCTGTATGTACGACGCATCTATCTGGAGGATGCGATGGCGCGCCCCGCGGCAGAATAAAGGCGGGGCGCCGTACGGATCGACCTTAGCGGCCGCCGATGGTCCGCAGGGTCCAGTCCTTGATCGCCATGACCGGCTTATGTATCAGACCCAGCAGATCGACACCGCGCGCGAGCAGCCAGCAGAAGATCTTCCAGGTGCCTTCGACGACGAAATCATAGATTTTGACGACGGGCTTCGTCGAAAACACGATTGCGCAAAGCGACGCCAGTCCGAAGATCAGTCCGTAGTAAACGACCCAGTTGTTGACCGGAATGATGCCCAGCCCGATGCCGTTAAATTTGATCGCGTAGCGGACGATCAGATGGAAAATATAGATCGGCATCGTATTCATGCCCACATAAGCCAAATAGTTCTTCTTGTTTGGTAAAATATTCAGCATTAAAATAATCCAGCCCCACGCCAGAAAAAGGATCAAAGCTCTGCCGATGATGTCCCAATACCAAGTAATTCCAAGCTCACAGGCCGGATTTTTGAGCAGATAAAAGCCGACCGGCAGCTGCGGTACGCAGAATGCCAAGAGACAGGAAATGCCCAGAAGCACCGTTCCCAGCGCCCAGCACTGCCATTTTTTGAGGCACTGCAGCTTTTTGATCTGGTCACTCGTACAATAGAATGCCATCACGAAGAACGGGAAGTAGGAAACCACACGTCCCAGACCGAAGCGATCCGAAAAGAACGGCACCTGTCCTGCCAAAAGATAGACCACGATACTCAGCTCCAGGATGTACGGAATTTTCATCCATTCCTTTGTAAAGTAACGGTAGAAGAAGAGCGCCCACAGATACCAAAGCGCGAACGGCGGGAGATCCCAATGCAGGATCGCGTTGCCGAAGAAGTATTGTCGTACAAAATAAAAGAACGGAATTCCCAAAAGATACGGCCACATGAACGTGTGGAAGGAGGTTTCCTTTGAGCGGTCCGGCTTCTTCGAAAAATAGCCGGACAGAAATACAAATGCCTGCATCACAAAGACATTGATGGTGATATAGACCACGCCGCCCAGCGAGGTCTGGCTGAAATGACCCGCAACCCTTGTAAAATGTGAAATCGGGATTGACCACATCAAAAGTCCTCGGAACGTATCGAACATGTAATCCCGTTGTTTGATCGTTTCGCCGACACCGACCCCCGGCGCTGCGCCTGTCTTCATTGTTTCACCCATACTGCTTTCCCCTTATTCTCATCATGATCTTCGTTTTCTGTTAGACTGTTATTAGACTGTTATATGAAACGTTGCTTTATGCTTTATGCTTCGTCTTTCGCCCAGCCTCTGACGCATGCCACAGCCTTCTTCCAGCCTGCCAGCAGCTTCGACTTTTGCGCCTCCTGCATCTGCGGCGTAAACACGCGCGCGACCTGCCAATTCTCAAGGACATCCTCCTTGCTCTTCCAGTAGCCGGTCGCAAGCCCTGCCAGATACGCTGCACCCAGCGAGGTCGTTTCGATGCACTGCGGACGTTTAACTTCGCAGCCCAGCACGTCAGACTGGAACTGCATCAGGAAATTGTTCGCAGACGCGCCGCCGTCGACCTTGAGCGCTGCCAGACTGCCGCCCAGATCCTCGGTCATCGCGTCGATCAGGTCTTTGGTCTGATAAGCCATCGACTCCAGCGTTGCACGCACCAGATGCTTCTTGTTCGCACCACGCGTGAGACCGAGCACCGCACCGCGCGCGTATGGATCCCAATACGGTGCGCCGAGTCCCACAAAGGCAGGCACCACGTAGACGCCGTTCGCGTCCGGCACCGAAGCCGCCATCGCCTCGGATTGCGGCGAGGTTTCGATCAGATCCAGTTCATCGCGCAGCCACTGCACCGCCGCGCCTGCCACAAAGATCGAGCCCTCCAGCGCGTAGTTCACCTTTCCGTCCAGTCCCCAGGCGATCGTCGTCACCAGCCCGTTACGCGAAAAGATCGGTTTCTCTCCGGTATTCATCAAAAGGAAACAGCCTGTCCCGTACGTATTTTTACATTCGCCCTCCCGGAAGCAGGTCTGTCCGAACAGCGCTGACTGCTGATCGCCCGCCGCCCCGCTGATCGGGATCTGCCCGCCGAAGAGATTTTCTCCGGACATACCGTAAAAGCAGCTGGACGGTTTCGGCTCCGGCAGCATACACTTCGGAATATCCAAAATCTGCAAAAGCTCGTCGTCCCACTGCAGGGTATTGATATTAAACATCATCGTGCGCGACGCATTGGAGTAATCGGTCACATGTACCTTGCCGTCAGTCAGCTTCCAGATCAGCCAGGTTTCGATGGTGCCGAAAAGGAGTCTGCCTGCCTCGGCTTTTTGTCTGGCTCCCGGCACGTTTTCGAGAATCCAGCGCAGCTTCGTGCCGCTGAAATAGGCGTCGATCAGAAGCCCTGTCTTCTCACGAATCCTGTCGCTGTATCCGGCTGCCTTGAGCTCGTCGCAGTATGCCGCGGTACGGCGGCACTGCCACACGATCGCATTGCAGATCGGAATCCCTGTCTCCTTATCCCAGACGACCGTCGTCTCCCTCTGGTTGGTGATGCCGATGGCTTCGATGTTTTCATAAGTACCGTTGATCTTGAGCAGCGCCTCCTGCGCCACCCCCATCTGTGTGGACCAGATTTCCATCGCATCGTGCTCGACCCAGCCCGCCTGCGGATAGATCTGCGTGAATTCCTTCTGTGCAGCGCTGACCATATTGCCCCTGCGATCATATAAAATGCACCGCGAGCTTGTCGTTCCCTGATCCAATGCCATGATGTATTTTTCCATTGATCTGTCTCCTCCTTGCTCTTCTCCCCATTACACGAACAGCGCCATGATCCGGTTGGAAACGCTCATTCCCCGGAGTGTCAGGCGTAAGCCCTCTCCATCCTCCTCTGCGCATCCGATTTTGACATATTCCATAAAGGCTTCGTAAACACCGCCGTAGATATCCCAGAATTCCTTGCCGAAGCGCTCTTCGAATGTCCGGTAGCGAATCCCCTCATTCTTGCGCAGTCCGGTGAATACATATTCCACGACATTGTCGCGGTACGCGTTCTTGGTGAAAGTATCGACCGCCAGACTGCCGAGCGCGTTGGTCGAGCCGAGGAACTTCCCTGTCCCTGCGGTATCGCGTGCGATAGCGGCAATATAGGCATCCGTATCGCTGCAGTTTGCAAAGCGCACATGCTCGATGAACGAGTGTGCCGAGGGACCAAAGCCCAGATACTGGCGCAGATCCCAGTAGGCAAGGTTATGCCTGCACTGATGCCGCGGCTTCGAGACGTTGGATATCTCATATTGGTACAGCCCCGCCTCTGCAAGCATGCGCAGTGCGCTCTCGTACATCAGCCGGTCGAGCTCCGGCGCAGTCTCCTGCATGTACCCCGCTTCTCTGGCATACGCGAAAGGCGTGCCGTCCATAAATTCCAGACTGTAAAGGGAAAGATGCTTCACGCCCAGACTGATCGCCTTTTCGACAGAATGCATCCAGGAAGTATAGGACTGCCCCGGAATGCCGAACATCAGATCCAGACTGATATTGCGAATCCCGGCTCTTCTCGCCTTTTCGACGCATGTGACCGCCTCCTCGGGTGTATGGATTCTGCCCAAAGTCCGCAGCACATCGCGGTCAAAAGACTGCACGCCGATACTCAGGCGGTTCAGCCCGCTTTTTTTGTAAGCCTGCAGCCGCTGTGCATCAGCCGTCGCCGGATTGCACTCCATGGTGACCTCGGTTCTGGTCGTAATTTTAAACGCAGCATCGATATGCCGGAGGATCTCTGTAAATTCCTCCGGCTCGAGCAGCGACGGTGTGCCGCCGCCGAAGTAAATGCTGATCAGCTTCCGCTTCTCCTGCATGCGATAATAGCCGCAGACAATGTCGATCTCACGGCAGATCGCCTGCACCAGCTTCGTTTTTTTCGCGTTGTCCCAATGGTCCTCTGAATAAAAGTCGCAATACGGACATTTTCTAATACAGAACGGGACATGCACATAGATTCCGATATTTTCCATTCACTATCTGTTTCTCTCAATTATTTGTTATCGTCGTATTTGAGTACAGCGGTGAATGCCTCCTGCGGCACCTCGACGGTACCGAACTGGCGCATCCGCTTCTTACCCTCCTTCTGCTTTTCGAGCAGCTTGCGTTTCCGGGAAATATCGCCGCCGTAGCACTTGGCGATGACGTCCTTGCGGTAAGCCTTGACCGTCTCTCTGGCGATGACCTTCTGTCCGATGGCTGCCTGGATCGGCACCTCGAACTGGTGCATCGGAATGATCTCCTTGAGCTTTTCGCAGACGAAACGGCCGCGCGCATAAGCCTCGGATTCGTGCACGATCATGGAGAACGCGTCGACCAGCTCTCGGTTGAGCATGATGTCGAGCTTCACCAGCTGCGACTTCTCGTAACGATCGAATTCATATTCCAGTGAGCCGTAGCCGCGCGTCTTGGACTTGAGCGCGTCGAAGAAGTCATAGATGACCTCATTGAGCGGCATATCGTAATGCAGCTGCACGCGCGTCGGTGTGATATATTCCATATGCAGCATCGTGCCGCGCCGCTGCTGGCACAACTCCATGATGCTGCCGACATAATCGTTCGGGATCATGATGTTCGCCTTGACCATCGGCTCCTCGATGTGGTCGATCTCCTGCGGCGATGGCAGATTGGACGGATTCTGCAGCATTTCGACTGTGCCGTCCGTCCGCACGACCCTGTAAATGACGCTCGGCGAGGTCGTGATCACGCTGAGATCGAATTCGCGTTCCAAACGCTCGACGATGATCTCCATGTGCAAAAGACCCAAGAATCCGCAGCGGAAGCCGTAGCCTAGCGCCTGGGAGGTCTCCGGCTCGAACGTAAACGCCGCATCGTTGACCTGCAGCTTTTCGAGGGCGTCCTTGACACTCTCGTATTTTTCGCCCTCTGCCGGGTAAATCCCGCAGAAGACCATGGACTGTACTTTTTTATAGCCCGGCAGCGGGGTATCGGCAGGGTCGGCGTCCAGCGTAATGGTATCACCGACGCGGGCGTCTGCCACTTGCTTGATGGAGGCGCAGATATAGCCTACCTCGCCCGCGCGCAGCGCCTTGACCGGTTTGAGCCCCGGCGCGCAGACGCCGACCTCGGTGACCTCGTATTTTTTGTTGGTCGCCATCATACGGATCACGTCGCCTTTTTTGACCTGCCCGTCCATGATGCGGGCATAGATGATCACGCCCAGATAATTATCGTATTTCGAGTCGAAAATCAGCGCCTTCAGCTTGCCGTTTTCATCTCCGCATGGTGCCGGGACCGCATCAATGATGCGTTCTAAGAGCTCCTCGACGCCCATGCCGGTCTTGGCAGAGATCTCCGGCGCGTCCGCTGCATCCAGCCCGATGATCTCTTCGATTTCTTCCTTGCATTCGTCCGGTCTGGCGGACGCCAGATCCATCTTGTTGAGCACCGGCAGGATCTCCAGATTTTCGTCCAGCGCCAGATAGACGTTGGCAAGCGTCTGCGCCTCCACGCCCTGTGTCGCATCCACGACAAGCACCGCACCCTCGCATGCTGCAAGGGAACGGGAAACTTCGTAGGTGAAGTCCACATGACCCGGTGTATCGATGAGATTGTAGATGTATTCCTGCCCGTCCTGCGCCTTGTAGACCAGTCTGGTCGTCTGCAGCTTGATGGTGATGCCGCGCTCGCGTTCCAGCTCCATATTGTCTAAGAACTGCTCCTTCATGTCGCGGTCTGCCACCAGCCCGGTCTTTTCGATCAGACGGTCTGCAAGTGTTGATTTGCCATGGTCGATATGGGCAATAATACTGAAATTTCTGATATATTTTTGGTAGTCCATCTTGTCCTCACATATCCCATATAATATCGTGTCTATTTTTGCGATTTTCTGCCCGTTTGCAGACATTCCTGCGAAAACGCACAGATTTCCATGCTTTATTTTAACCTAAATCCCGCTGTAATTCAACTGCTTTTGCAGAAATTTGCAGAATCTCTTCCTGCAGCAGATCGCTCGCCGCAGGCAGGCTGCGCATGTCCGCGCAGCGCTTGTCCACCTCCATCAGCGCCAGCGTGCTGATGAAGAACAGCAAGGCGATGAGGAGCAGCTCTCGCACTGTACGCATAGATTCCTTTTCCCCCTTTCGTATCTTGTTTCACGCAGCTTGTGTGTTCCGCTTCTGTCCTGCGTGTTTTTTCCATTTTCGTTCCCGCCCTGTGCGTGCCGCGCCTCAATACCCCGCTTTCAGCGTGTCCGCAAGAATTTTCCCAAAATACACCGCCGTATTCCGGCAATCCGCGATATCATTGCGGTTGTAGCCGATCTCCAGCAGCATGTACTTGGACGAAAGCCCCTGATTGTAGCGGTAGCCGCGTTCGAGGACCCTGCCGGTGAAGCCGTTGTAGTTTTTCTCTGCCGTCCGGTTCATCGCCTTGATGAACTGAAGATTGTCGCGGTAGGTCTCCACCGCGTTGCTGACGACATAGGAATACTTCGCGCAGGTCTTGCCGCCGACCGAAACCGTCGCTGCCGGAGCCTCGGAGGCGATCGCGTCGCGGTGCAGATCGATGACGCAGACGATGCTCGGATATTTTTTGAGCAGCCTCTCGGTCGTCTCGTAGGAACGGTTGTAGGACTGGTTGTAGGACGGATCGTCGTGCAGGGTCTGGTCGTGAACCACGCCGATGCCGTTTGCCTCCAGCGTTTCCGCCAGCACCGAGCCGATGTCGCGGACGGTATTCTGCTTTCCCTTTTTATGATAATTGCCGCCTGAAGACGGCAGATAGGACTCCGTCGCATGGGTATGGACGATCAGCACCGCCGGCTCCTCGCCGAACACGACCGGCTCCGGCGCCGTTTCCTCTGTGGTGATGATCTCGGAGATCTGCGCTTCGCTCTCGTCCGTACCGGTCAGCGTCAGCGTGTCCGGCGCCGTCTGCTGCGCCCTCTGCCCGTCGTCAGCCGCCGCCTGCACCTCATCCGGCAGGGTGAAATTCGGATAAGCCGACGAAATGCAGTACATGCCCAGCGAACCCGCGTCCGGCCGCATCCGCGCCCAGATGCTCCTGCCGCTTGGATCGTCCTTTGCCAGCGTCACACAAAAAACAAATGTACTGACCAGATACATGCCCAGCACTGCTTTGGTAAGCCCATGTTTCATTCCCTCACCCATGCCTCTCCTGTAAGATGGCGCGCCCCGCGGCTCGCTCTTAAGAATATATGCCGGGATGCAGCGTGATATTTATGGCATTTGCGAGAATCTGCGAAAAACTTTGAATGATCTCGTCGATGTCCGTCGAAGTCACGATCATGTCGAAAGCCTCATCCGTCAGATACCGTGCAAGAAAATCCTCCCGCGCAGCCGCTGCGTGCGTCCGGTTCGTTTCCTCTGCCACGCTGTCCGCCTGCAATGCCTCTGCCTCGCTCGCTTTTGCGGCATCCAAAATCAGCGTCCGGGCGTCGATGACGGTCGGCACGCCGATGGAAATGACCCGGCAGCCGAGCGTGGCCTCGCTGATCTCGCGGCGGCGGTTCCCCATCCCTGCCCCCGGCGCGATCCCGGTATCACTGATCTGAACGGTCGTGCTGACCCTGCGGATATCCTTTGCCGCCAGCGCGTCGATGACCAGCACCACGTCCGGCTTGACCATCGAAACGACTTTTTCGATCAGATCAGCGGTCTCCATACCCGTCACGCCCGTCACCGAGGGGTTGAACCCGCTGACATTCGCCATCTCCCAGTCGCCGTCGCAGTCGAACATGGCAAATAAATGGCGCGTGATTTTCACCTTGTCGACGGTGTGCGGACCGAGGCTGTCCGGCGTGACCTTTTCGTTGCCGAGCCCCACCACCAGCACCTTGAGAAAATAGTCAAAGGGAATCAGATTTTTGAGCTCTGCCGCGACCGCGCGTGACGCGCGTTCCCGGATGTTCTCCTTTTCCGCGAGCAGCCCCTGTATTTCGATGGTCACATAGGTGCCGCGCGGCTTGCCGAACGCTTTTTCTCCCGCCTCGTCGGTGATCTCGATCGAGATGACCGCAATATCCTCATCGAGCTGCATCTGTTTTTTGATGTAACCGGTCGCTGTCTGCGATGGCTGCGCTGCGCCGCTTTTTTGCTTCGCCGCCTGCCGCGCTTCCTCCAAAAGCGCGTCCAGTTCGACCGCCAGATCCGTCCTGTAATTCATTTTTTTGCCCCCTGTCTGTCCGTTTTTTGAATTTTCTTCGATTTTCCTTGGAATTCTCTCCTTTATTTTGTATTTTCCCTTGCAATCCGCGCATTATTCGTTTATAATTCAAATTGCGAATTTATGTCTTGTCCCGGCGGCTTCTGCCTGCGCGGGACGCATGAAAATTTTAATAAAGTGGGGTGAAAAACACATGGCAAACATTAAATCCGCAAAGAAAAGAATCAGAGTCATCGACAAGAAAACTGCAAGAAACAGAAGAATTAAGAATCATCTTAAGGCTGTTCTGAAGAACTTCGACGCTGCAATGGCAGAGGGCAACTTCGACGTCGCACAGGAGAAGTTAAGACTTGCGGAAAAGAAACTGATGCAGGCTGCTGCAAAGGGAACCATCTCCAAGCATGCTGCTTCCAGAAAAGTTTCCAGACTGACCAAAAGATTCAACGCTGCAAAAGCAGCAAAATAAGTCTCACCCGTCCCCACCCGTGCATAAGTTAAATGCACAGCATGAGCAAACCTGAACCCACGGATGTGTCTCCCGTGGGTTTTCTCGTATGTACCGTATTCCGCGCGGCGATATCAGCCCCGCGCGGCGTTTCATAGACAACAAGCAGGAAGGAGTTTACCCCGTTATGGCGAAGGAAAGTGTATGGACCAAACTCAGACGCAAGGTCGACAAGGAGTTTGCGGAGGAGCTGCAGCGGCAGCAGGAAATGGATCGCACCGCGCGCGAAGAAGCAAAGGCGCTCGAAAAGCAGCAGAAGAAAGAGGCTGCCATCGCCGCCTACCGCGAGAAACGCGACTTGACGGTTGCGGATTTTTTCCGCATTGCAGACCTGCCGCTGCCGGACGATTTTGCGGACATTGCCGATCACACCATCAGCGATTTCACCGCAGACCCGCGCAGACTGACGCCGGATTCGATCTTTTTATACTGGGGGAAATCCCCGATCTCTGCCGGTGATCCGGCATCGGTGCTGCAGATGGCCATTGACAGCGGCTGTCTGTGTGTGATCAGCAACAAACCGTGCGCGCACCCGCATACCCTCCTGCTGCCGGATACGACCGATGCGTTGGAGGGTACGAACCGGATCCGCGAAGCCTATATCAAAGCCTCTGCCTATATCCGCTCTCTGCACAAGGCGAAGGTCATTACGGTGACCGGTTCGGTCGGCAAGACCTCCACCAAGGAGATGATCGAAGCCATCCTGCGGCAGCATTACAAGAACCCGCTGATCTCCAAGGGCAATAACAATTCCATGTTTTCGATCACGCGCAACATTCAGAGCCTCAAGCGGACGACGAATGTCTATCTGCAGGAGGTCGGCGCGTTCGCACCGAAAACCATCGAATACTCGGCAAGGCAGCTCGCAGCTGATATCGCGGTCTACACCAATATCGGTGTTTCGCATATCGAAAGCTACGGCAGTCAGGAAGCGCTGACCGCGGACAAATTATCGCTTTCGACCTTCGGCAAGCCGGACGGGCTTGCCATCATCAACTACGACGATCCGATCCTGATGGGTCACAGCTTTACCCAGCAGGTCATCACTTACAGCCTCAAAAATCCGCAGGCGAGGTACTACGCCAAGGATATCCTGCGCGCGGACGACGGCTATACCTTTACACTCGTCGACCGCGCCGCCGCAGAGGAACATCCGGCGCAGATCCACGTGCTCGGCGAGCACAATATCCTCAACGCCGTCGTCGCTTTTGCGGTCGGCAAGGCTTTGCAGCTGCCGGATGCGGAGATCCTCGCCGGCATCGCGTCCTACCAGCCGTCCGGTATGCGCCAGAATCTGCTGCAGGCAGGCAAATACCGCATCCTTGCAGATTGCTACAATTCTTCCCTGCTTGCCGTCGACAATACCCTGAAAGTCCTCGACGAGCTGCGTCTGCCGGACAAAACGAAGCGCATCGTCGTCCTCGGTGACGTGCTGGCGCTCGGCGACCTTAGCGAAGAAACACACCGCGAGATTGGCCGCGTCTGCACGCAGCACAAGATGGACCTTTTGATCGGCTATGGGATCGCGATCCGCTATGCCATCGAGGAAGCAGCCGCTGCGGGCATGCAGGCACATTACTACGCGGACCGCGCCGAAATGGAGGCGGCGGTCAGGGCCGCGATCCGTCCCGGCGACATCGTGCTGTTTAAGGCTTCCCATGGTGTCAATCTGGGCGCCTCGATGGACAAGCTCTTCGGCACTGACCTCAACGAAAGCTCCGCCATCGGACACAAACAGTTCCGCATCGAAGTCCATGGAGATTTTGAATTCCATATCTTCGAGAACAGCGCCTCGCTCAAGACCTACCTCGGTCACGATGCTGTCGTCGAAGTGCCGGCTTTCGTGACTGCTACCGTCACCGACGAGCTGCACGAAACCGAAGTCACGCGTGACCTTCCGGTCGAGAAGATCGGCAAGACCGCCTTTCGCGGCAACGAGGAGATCCGCGAAGTCGTGCTGCCGGAAACCGTCGTGCGCATTCGCGACGGCGCTTTTCAAGGCTCCGGACTGGAATCGCTGGACGCGCCGGACAGCCTGCTCTCCATCGGCGCACGCGCCTTTGCAGACTGCCCGCATCTAACGACTGTCAACCTGTCGGAAGCGACCGACCAGCTCGGCGACGCGGTGACTGAGAACAGCCCGCAAGCCATGATCATGTACAGATAAGTCTGGAAAGATGTCGGCATCGTGCGCCAATATCGCAGTTCGACATCGTATATCGTAATAAAGCAATCCATTAAGAGAAAGGAGCTATCGCTATGTCATTACACATCGCAGCCAAAAAAGGTCAGATCGCTGAGAGCATCCTGCTGCCGGGCGATCCGTTAAGAGCAGAATTTATCGCAGAGAATTTCCTGCGCGGTGCCGAAAAATACACCGACATCCGCAATATGTACGGCTTCACCGGGACCTATAAGGGCGTGCCTGTCTCCGTACAGGGCACCGGCATGGGTATGCCGTCCATGGGTATCTACTCCTGGGAGCTGATCACCGAATACGGCGTACAGAACCTGATCCGTATCGGCACTGCAGGCGCTTTTACCGACGAACTCGCGCTCGGAGATATTTTTGTCGCGCTCGCTGCCTCCACCGATTCCAACTACCAGCATGCTTTTGATCTGCCGGGACAGTACAGCCCGTCAGCCAGCTGGGCGCTTTTAACCAAGGCACTTGCCGCAAGCAGTGATACCGGTATCCCGTTCAAGGCGGGCAACGTCGTCACCTGTGACGTGTTCTATGAATTCGGCGACTGGTGGAAAAAATGGGCGAAAATGGGCGTGCAGGCCGTCGAAATGGAAACTGCCGCGCTCTACATGAATGCCGCCTACAACCACGTCAACGCCTTGTCGATGATCTCCATCAGCGACAACTTTGTGACCGGCGCCAAGAGCAGCGTGGAGGAACGCCAGAACTCTTTTACCAATATGATGAAACTTGCACTGGAAACCGCTGTGAAATAGTGCTATACTAGAAAGACAACACTACATGATAATCATGATCTAAGAGAGGAAGAGAACAATGATCGAGATTCAAAACAAAAAAGTAACCGATTGGGTCGCAGAATGCGCCGCCATGACCAAACCGAAGGAAATCGTCTGGATTGACGGCAGTGAAGCGCAGCTGGACGCGATCCGCGCGCTTGCAGTAGAGACCGGAGAAATGGTCAAGCTCAACGAAGAGAAGCTTCCGGGCTGCTACTATTACCGCACCGATCCGAAGGACGTCGCCAGAGACGAAAAGAGAACCGTCATCTGTACGACTGAGGAGAAGGATGCCGGTCCGACCAACAATTGGGTACAAAAGGACGAAATGTATGCCAAAATGAGAGCGCTGTTCGACGGCTCCATGGAGGGCCGCACGATGTACGTGATCCCTTATTCCATGGGCGTGGTCGGCAGTCCGTTCTCCAAAATCGGCATCGAAATCACCGACTCCATCTATGTCGTGCTTTCCATGCACATTATGACGCGCATCGGTGATCCTGTGATTGAAGAGCTCAACAAGGGCGCGGACTTCGTCAAATGCCTGCATTCCAAGGCAGAAGTCAACGCCGAAAAGAAATACATCGCGCAGTTCCCGGAGGAAAACACCATCTGGAGCATCAACTCCGCTTACGGCGGCAACGTCCTGCTCGGCAAGAAATGCTTTGCCCTGCGTATCGGCTCTGTGCTGGGTCAGCGCGAGGGCTGGATGGCGGAGCATATGCTGATTCTGTGCGTGGAAGCGCCAAACGGTGAGAAAAAATATATCTCCGCAGCGTTCCCGAGTGCCTGCGGCAAGACCAATCTGGCTATGCTGATCCCGCCGAAGCATCTGCAGGCGCAGGGCTACAAGGTCTATACCATCGGTGATGACATCGCTTGGCTGCGTATCGGCGATGACGGCAGACTCTATGCGGTCAATCCGGAGAACGGTTTCTTCGGCGTCGCGCCGGGCACCAACTCCAAGACCAACAACAACGCGCTGATGACGACCAAAAAGAACACCATCTACACCAATGTCGCCAGAAACCTCGACGACAATACCGTATGGTGGGAGGGCTTGGATACGCCTGCGCCGACCAACGGACTCGACTGGCAGAACCACCCTTGGAACGGACAGGCGGAACAGGCGAAAAAAGCCGCTGGCGAGGACTTCATCAAGGGCGCACATCCAAACTCAAGATTTACCGCTCCTGCGGAGAACTGCCCGTCCATCGCACCGGAATTCTTCACCGGTGAGGGCGTGCCGATCAGCGCCATCATCTTCGGCGGCCGCCGCGCCAAGTCCGAACCGCTGATCTGTCAGTCCCGCGACTGGAACCATGGTGTATTCCTCGGCTCCAAGATGTCCTCGGAAACGACCGCAGCAGCCAACGGCGCGGTCGGCGTCGTCCGCTACGACCCGATGGCAATGCTGCCGTTCTGCGGTTATCACATGGCAGACTACTTCCAGCACTGGATCGACATGGGCAAGAAGATGACCAACCCACCGAAGATCTTCAACGTCAACTGGTTCCGTACCGATGACGAGGGCAATTTCATCTGGCCGGGCTTCGGTGAAAATCTGCGCGCGCTGCTCTGGGCGCTCGATCGCTGTGAAGGCAAGGCAGACGCTGTCGAAACGCCGCTCGGCTATCTGCCGACAAAAGACGCACTCGACCTCACCGATTTGGACCTGACCGACGCGCAGCTTGCCGAACTGCTGACCTTAGACCACGAGACCTGGAAGCAGGAGCTCGAAGGCATCAAGACCTGGTACGCGAAGTTCGACCATATGCCGCAGGAGCTGACTGACGCACTGGCAAGACTGGAACGCGAGCTGTAAACGCGTGCGGTACTTTTGCCGACATTTTGGAAACATCGCAAGTGATGTTCCCCGAAATCATAGGAAGGTCTGCTTCGCTGCATAGCTTTTAGCGGTGGACTTCCTGCATATTTCCTACATACATAAGCAAGAGGGCTGTACCATGAATGGAAATCCTACGAGATAACCGTTCAGGTCTCAGCCCTCTTTTTGATTATATAGGATATATTGCGCAGCGATATTTCCTACGTAACGACAAAAGCACCTTGCGAAGCGACGCGCATGGGCGAGCGTCATGTGCGCATAGAAATCTCAGCTTTCGTTACGCGCACTTTTGTCCTGCCCTTTGCCTGCCGCATCTGTTGTTCCTATGCGCGGCACTTTGCCTGCCGCGTCTGCCGTTCCTATGCGCGGCGCACTCAGTGCATCAGCTCGGACAAGCGTACATCTTCAATGGTGCAAAGCTCGTTTTTGTTTGCCTCCATGTAATCCATGATATCGTCCCGCGAGCCGTAAAGGTAAAAATTCTTTGTCACAAACGTGTTCGTTTTCTGCGCCTCCGTCAACGCGCTTTGTATGTGAGAAAGCGCGGTCTCTCCCGACGTGTAGGAGCTGTCCCAGCTAAGCCCCAGACCGTTCCAAAGCGCGTGATGCTCGGATAATAAGGTCAGGTTTTTGAGATACCGCTCCCGCAGCTGCGCGGCATTCATTTGCTCTCGCTCCGGCTCGTCATCATACAGGAGTACCGCACTCTCCAAGGAGATCCCGCCCATAAAGCCCTCGCTCTCCGTATCCATCTGCGCCCACACAGGCTCTATGGTGTCCCTGCGAAGCGCAAGAATTTCCTCCAGTGCTTTGGCTTCATGCAGTCGAACGTTCAACAAGACCCGCGCGGATTTTGGGAGCTCTGCCAGATCCTTTATCGTTGCTTCATTGTATGCGGCAAAGTCCCCGATACCTTCCAGCTTTGCGTTGGAAACTGTGGTATGCCCGATATGCGTCAGCGCGCCGTCCGCGTCGCTTTTCACCTCGAGCTTACCGCGGGTCATTTCCAAAATGACATTCATCTTCCCTACATAGGTTCGCTGCGTGCGTGTGCTCACGCATAACGGAATTTCATATTTCCCAAACCCCGCTTTTTCAATTTCTCCGATCATATACAGCCTCGTCTGCGGATAGACGGTTTCCACATAAGCGGAAAGCGTTTGCAGCAGCTCGCTTGCGCGCCCCTCCTCGGCTTCATTCGCCCGCGCGGGATTGACATTGCAAAGATTGACCAGCGGATTCACCCCGAGAAAGACCAGCGCGAGCACCAGCAGTACCACGCAAACCACCTGGAGCGAGATACGTGTCATCATCTGCTTGACGCGCTTTTCAATCAGGCGATCCAGATCCGCCTCCGGTTCCAGCTTCATGTTCTCCAAAGCAAGGTCGAACTCGTCTTTTCTGTTTTCTGTCTTATTCATTTGCTTCCTCCTCGTTCGCCATCATTTTCATTAAGGCTTTCTTCGCGCGCGACCGGATCTGCCGCACATTGACCACAGTCATTGCGTGCGCCTGCGCGATTTCCGCATCGCTTTGTTCCAAATAAACGCTTTCCACCATGATCACCCTCTGACGCAAGGGCAGCGCCGCGATCATCGCCGCGAGCCGCGCTTTTTTCTCGTTGTGCATCAGATTTTCCATCAGGTCAAAGCAATCCGCCGCCTCCAGCATCTCCGCCTCGGTATCCGCGCGGTATTTCTCAGTCCGGAGAGAATTCAAAAAATCATTTCGAATGACCCGATTCGCCCAGGCGAGAAAGCTGCCCGCAGGCTTGTAGGCCAAAAGCGCTTTCAAAAAAGCGTTCTGCACCAGATCCTCTGCCGCAGCTTTGTCCCGCGTGTAGGAACAAGCGATGACCATCAACGACCCGTAATATCGGCTATAAAGTTGTTCGATCAGTCCGTCTTTGTTCATACGTTTTGTTCTCCTTCTACTTACTAAACACAAGTGCGCGGTTTCTGTGACAGGACTGGCGAAAAAAAAGAACGCTGCGTGAAACAGCGTCCCGCAAGTCCTTGTTCAAAACAAACCAAGACTCTTCGCCGCGAAGATCCAGAGGAACATCGTGAAGCACGAAAACATCGAGGAGAACACGACCGCGTCTCCCGCCAGCTCTGCGTCACTGTCCATCTGCTGCGCCATCGGAAACGAGGAAACCGCCGACGGAGAAGCAAAGATAGCAATCAGCGTCACCAGCTCGACATCGCGGAAGCCGAGCAGGATGCCAACCGTCAGCCCGATTGCCGGAACCACCGCCAATCTGCCGATGACACAGATCGCGATGTCCTTTTTGCGGTTCGCGATGCTCTGAAAATCGAAGAACGCGCCCAGCGTCAAAAGCGCCATCGGCGTCGCGACGCCTGCCATCGAGGAAACCATGCCTTCGAGGACCTGCGGCAGACGCAGATCGATCAGCACCGCGAAAATACCCGCCACTGCCCCCAAAAGCATCGGATTCGAAGCGATCTGCTTCAGCACATGCGCGAAATTCGGCTTGCTGCCGCGGAACACTTCAAGTGTCACCACCGCCAGCACATTGTAGATCGGCACGATCACCGTAATCATCACCGACGGCAAAATCAGCTCATCGCCGCCAAAGATATTGGATACGATAGAAATCCCCATGATAACAAAGTTACTCCGAAAAATCGCCTGAATCATCGCGCCGCGCGTCTTGGGGTCCTTGCGGAGCCTCATCACGACAGCCACCGTCAGCGCGTAGACAGACAGCACTGCCAGCACGCCAAAGGTCATCAACTTCCCCTCTATCGCGCCGCGGATATCCTTCCCATATAAATTGGAAAACATCAGCACCGGGAAGAACACCGTAAACACCGTCTGATTCATCTTTTTGACGTCATGCGCGTCTACAAGTCCCTTGCGGCGAATCAGCATGCCGATGCCCATGATCATGAAAATCGGCAGCACCGCCTCCAGCGCGATGATAAAATTGCTCAACATTTTTATGCCCTCCTAAGCTGTCATTATTGTGCCGGTCCCTGTTTCGTCATGAAGCCTGCCTTTTTGAGAAACGCTTCGAGCTCGTAGCGCGGTTTTTTGCTGATGGCAAAGCGGCAGCGCGGTGTCCAGCCCCGGTCACTTTTGCCGCCGGATGCCCTGAGAAAATATTGCCGCACGCTTTCTTCGTAGTCCGCAAGCTGCTGCGCGTCCGGCAGCTTCGGATAGCGATCCACATCGTAAAGAAACTGTCTGTCAAGCCGCGGGCGCTGTTCCGGCAGCGTCTGCGGATAGCCCAGACAGAGCAGAAACATCGGGAACACCAGCTCCGGCAGCGCAAAGCACTGCGCCATTTTTTCGGTCTCATTGCGTACACCGCCGACCACAACGCCGCCGAGCCCCAGCGCCTGCGCCGCGATCAGCGCTTTCTGCGCCGCAAGCGCCGCATCGATGACACTGACCGTATACAGCTCGGTATTATGCAGGACGTTCGTATCCTCCGGCTTCACCAAAACGTCCAGCCGATGCAGATCGGCGCAGAACAGCAGCACCAGCGGCGCCTTGCGCACCCATTCCTGTCCGCCCGCATACGCCGCCAGCGCCGCACGCTTGTCCGCGTCCGTCACGCGAATGATCGTATACGCCTGCAGATAACTGGACGTCGGCGCCTGCTGCGCACACGTCACGATCGTATCGATCGTCTCCTCCGTTACCGGCTGCGCCGTAAACTCCCGCACCGAGCGGTGCGCCAGTAAAAGCGCTATCATATCCTGATTTTTCATTTCTTCCATAAAGTTCACCTCGTGTTTGTCATTCTTAACAGTTTCTTATATAGTATACGCCTTTTGCACCGCAATCACAAGCCCCACGATCGGAAATGTCAAAGCATGCGCTACACATACACGCCAAACCATGCACCGAACGGAAACGCCATACACGCGCCCGCGCTGTCAGCGTCAAACCATGCGCCGAACGAAAACGCCATACACGCGCCCGCGCCGTCAGCGTCAACCCATGCGCCTGCGCCGCATGCCTTACCGCTGACACACCGCACCAAGCTGCGCACCAAAAAGACGGGCAGGCAGCCTGCTCGCGCAGACTGCCTGTCCTAGGTGT
>UQMQ01000012.1 GCA_900542245.1 uncultured Eubacteriales bacterium | reverse complement strand
CCTTCGGTTCTGTAGTCCACGATGACGCCGTTTTCGTCTCTGATCGGATATACCTTCGCATATTTGATCGCGGAGAGAGAGTCAGCCGCAACGGAGAAGCCCGCAACGCCGAATGCCATCAGACGCTTGAGCTCGGAGTTCAGGAACGCCATCTGCGCACTTTCGTAATCGTATCTGTCGTGCATGAAATGAATGATGTTCATGATGTTGACGTACAGCTCGCACAGCCATGCCAAGTAAACGTTGAAACGCTTCCATGCGTCCTCGAAGTCGATCGGACCATCGCCGACCGGTTCCATCTGCGGGCCGACATGCTCGCCGGTTCTTTCGTCGATACCGCCGTTTAAGCCGAGCAGCAGGATCTTGGCCAGATTGCATCTCGCGCCGAAGAACTGGATCTGCTGTCCCATCTGGATCGCGGATACGCAGCAGGCGATGGAATAGTCCTCGCCGCAGTGCGGTCTCATCTTGTCATCGTTCTCATACTGGATGGAGTCTGTGTCGATGGAAACCTGCGCACAGAACTTCTTGAACGGTTCCGGCAGCTTTTCGGACCATAATACGGTCAGGTTTGGCTCCGGTGCCGGTCCTAAATTGTATAAGGTCTGCAGCACTCTGTAAGAGTTCTTGGTTACTTTATGTCTGCCGTCCATGCCGACGCCTGCGATACCTTCGGTGATCCACATCGGGTCTCCGCCGAACAGCTCGTTGTATTCGCTGGTTCTTAAATGTCTGGCGACACGCAGCTTCAGGATATAGTCGTCCACGAATTCCTGGATCTGTTCTTCGGTGTAGGTGCCGTTCGCAAGGTCTCTCTCTGCGTAGATATCGATGAACGTGGAGGTTCTGCCAATGGACATCGCCGCGCCGTTTTCTTCCTTGATGCCTGCCAGGTACGCGAAGTACGTCCACTGGATCGCTTCCTTGACGTCTTTCGCCGGTCCGGAGATGTCGAAGCCGTAGCGTTCTGCCATCTTCTTGATTTCCTTGAGCGCGGTGATCTGGTTGCTGATTTCCTCTGCGGTGCGAATGTTTTCTTCGTTCATCACGTGTCTGGACGCGATCATTTCGTGGTCTTTTTTCTTTTCCTCGATCAGATAGTCGATGCCGTAGAGCGCCGCTCTTCTGTAGTCACCGATGATTCTGCCGCGGCCGTAAGCATCCGGAAGTCCTGTGATGAAGCCGAGGTGTCTGACCTGACGCATTTCGTTGGAATATGCCTTGAATACGCCGTCATTGTGGGTCGTGAAGTAGTTGAACATATTGTCGATCTCCGGCGGCAGGGTTGCGCCGTATTCCTTGACCTCTTCTCTGACCATCTTGATACCGCCAAACGGGCAGATACCTCTCTTGAGCGGCTCATCTGTCTGCAGTCCGACGATGATATCCTTGCCGGGAACGATGTAACCCGGATCAAATGCGTTGATACGCATGATGCGGCTTGCGTCTACCTTTAAGGTCCCGCCTGCTTTTCTCTCCGCAACCAGAAGCTCATGCACCTTATCTCTGCATGCCTTCGTTCTCTCTGTCGGTCCTGCAAGGAAACTGCCGTCACCATCATACGGATGATAGTTTAACTTGATGAACTCTTCCACATCGATGTTTTCCGTCCAGTTTCCTGCGACAAATCCTTCCCACTCTTTTCTCATACTTGCTCCTCCTCAAAGTAGTTAAATCATTGTGTTGTACTTGTATTGTATAATGTATACAAATTATAGGCGGAAGAAAAATCGGCTTAGCCGATTGCTGTACTTTCTTCATACACGCTCCGACCGCAGGCGGCTTGTCCCGTCATCCCGACCGATGCGCTGCTTTCCTTCTTGTATACTTTCTAGCCACTACCATCATATCGTAAGAAAGCACTTTCGTCAAATGAAATTTTGTCTTTTTTTTGCTTTTTTTTCGAAACTTTTTAGCTTCATCCGCAGCCCCGTCTGCCGCACTGTAAATTCTCAAAAACCTATGTTGTCCTATAGTTTTAAGTGCCTTGATTTTGCGCGTCATATTCCACCCCGCGGACGCATATAGTGTCTTAACGAAGAAGTGAGGAGTGTGTAGCTGTCAATGAAGGATTATATAGAGGAAAGAGTTTTAGAGCTGGCGCATTACATCATCAGTACCAATGCGACGGTCCGGACGGCGGCGAAGAAATTTCGGGTTTCAAAATCTACGGTGCACAAGGACATTACGGAGCGGCTTCTTGAACTGAATCCATCGCTGGCGGCCGAGGTCAAGACCGTCCTGGAGAACAACAAGGCCGAGCGGCATCTGCGCGGCGGTATGGCGACCAAGGAAAAGTATCTGCATGCGCACCGCACTTAGCGAAGAAAAACACCTTGCAGCGTACAAGGCAGTGGTGTAAACTATCCTCAGGATAAGGAGGACAGCGCCCAATGTTTACCATGACACTGCCTGCACCGGTGCAGGAGACGATCGAAACACTGCAGCAGTACGGTCACGCAGCCTATGTGGTCGGCGGCTGCGTGCGGGACAGCCTGCGCGGCGTGGTGCCGCACGATTACGACATCACCACGTCCGCGCGGCCCGAAGAGGTCGCTGCCGCCTTCTGCGGCAGGACGCTGATCGAGACCGGGCTCAAGCACGGCACACAGACCCTGCACAGCGGCGGCATGGATCTGGAGATCACCACCTTCCGCACAGACGGCGTCTACGAGGATCATCGCCATCCGGCGGCGGTCACCTTCGCGCGTACACTGGAAGAGGACCTTGCGCGCCGCGACTTCACCATCAATGCGATGGCCTATCACCCGCAGTGCGGACTGGTGGATCTGTTTGGAGGGGAGGCGGATCTCGCCGCAGGCGTGATCCGCTGTGTGGGCGCCCCGGCGCAGCGCTTTGACGAGGATGCGCTGCGCATGCTGCGCGCTCTGCGCTTCGCCGCGGTGCTCGGCTTCGAAATCGAAGCGGACACCGCCGGGGCGCTGCTTGCCCAAAAGGACCTGCTGACCGCCGTCAGCGCGGAGCGCATCCGCGAGGAGCTGGTACACCTGCTCTGCGGCAGGGACGCTGCCCGCGTGCTCGACGCCTATCTGCCTGTTTTCGGCATGTGCCTGCCGGAGCTGCTGCCGATGCAGGGCTTCGCGCAGCAAAACCCGCATCACATCTATGATGTCTGGCACCACACGCTGGCGGTGGTCGCCGCCATCCCGCCGCAGCCGCATCTTCGGCTGGCGGCGCTGCTGCACGACGTCGGCAAGCCCGACTGCTTCACCGCAGACGAAAGCGGCATCGGGCACTTCTATCAGCACGCCAGCATCGGCGCGGAAATGACGCGCAGCATCCTCCGCCGTCTCAAATTCGACAACGACACGACGACGCGCGTGGTGACGCTGGTACGCTGGCACGACCGGCAGATCGAACCGACCGCTAAGGCAGTCAAGCGTGCCCTGCAGCAGTTCGGGCAGGAGACCTTCTTCGATCTGCTTGCCCTCAAACGGGCGGATAACCGGGGACAAGCGCCCGCCTATGCCGCGCGGCAGGCGGACTACGATCGTCTCGCAGCCATCGCCGCCGAAATCCTGGCAAGCGGCGCCTGCTTTTCGCGCAAGGAGCTGGCGGTCACCGGACGCGACCTCATGGCAGCCGGTATGCCCGCGGGCAGGGAACTCGGCGTAGCACTTGATACACTGCTTGATGCCGTCATCGACGAAAAAGTCAAAAATGAAAAAGAGGCCCTGCTTCGGTACCTCTTTTCAAACGAATCCCATTAGGTTTCAGTGCGCCGACCGCTTTGCGGCGCACGCTTTTGTCCTCTATCATCGCAAAAGCATACGCGCCGACTGGCGCACTGCGCATGCTGCTTTCATGTTTCTTTCCGCGCTTTATTTGATTCCCATCACCTTCTTGATTTCTGCCATCAGCTCTGCATAGCTTTCCACAGCCTTCACGTCCGGATTGTCTGCTTTGATCTGTTCGGTAGAGCAGAACAGGAAGCCTGCCTTGCTCGCTTTGATCATACCCAGGTCGTTATAGCTGTCGCCGCTGGCGATCGTTTCGTAGCCCATGCTCTGCAGCGCCTTGACCGTCGTCAGCTTGCTCTGCTGCACACGCATCTTGTAATCGGTGATCTTGCCCTCCGGCGATACCACCAGCGTATTGCAGAAGATTGTCGGCATACCGAGCTTCTCCATCAGCGGCTGTGCGAACTGCTCGAACGTGTCACTGATGATGACCGTCTGCGTGAAAGCGCGCAGCTCATCCAAAAATGCCTTTGCGCCCGGAAGCGGGTCGAGCTTTGCGATCGTCTCCTGAATCTCTTTGAGACCGTATCCGTGCTGATTCAGGATATCCAGACGATATTTCATCAGCTTATCGTAGTCCGGCTCGTCGCGAGTCGTCTTTTTCAGCTCCGGAATGCCCGCTTCCTCCGCAAATTCTACCCAAATCTCCGGCACTAGAACGCCTTCCAAATCTAAACATACTACATACATTTTGTCAATCCCTCCGTTTGCTGTTAGTTCCGTCCCGCACGCGGCGGCAGACGGATTCAATGAAAAACTAAATTCTATTGTATCGCAATTCGTACAGCGTTGCAAGCAGTTTTCGACAGATTTCCGACTTTTTCTTTTTTTCTTTACCACACAAAAGCGCCTGCGGTTCCGATCCCGCACGCGCCTCTCTGCTGTCATATCGCATATTTGCGATCTTATGCGCATTGGCGTACCTAGGTGTGCGCAGGTGTGCATGCAAATGTACTGGACAAAAGTGCGCATAACGAAATCAGAGATTTCTATGCGCACATGGCGCTCACCTATGCGCGCCACTTCGCAAGGTGCTTTTGTCGTGATTCCGGAAATATCACTATGCGATATTTCCTACATACATTAAGAAAAGATCTTCTCCGGCACCGTATAGCCGTCCGGCAGTGCGACCAGCGCCACATAATTGCCTTCGGTCTGTACCTGCGCGTTCTGCGCCCACAGCTGCGCGGTCTCCGGATAGAAGCTGTCGTCTGCCGCCGTATCGATGCGCTGGTTGAAAATATCGACAATGCGCTGCACGTCCTTGCTGTCCGCTGCCTCGACCAGCATGATCTCGCAGAAGCCGGTCACAGCATGCTGATAGCAGACCTCCTGCTTGAGCTCGATCGCCCCCAGCCCCGGATAAAATTCCTCAATGGCATCCTTGTCCGTCGTCTCAAACATAACACCGCTCAAATCATCGCTGCCCTCCGGCTGCGCAGCCAGAATGTCCTGATATACCTGCTGCAGATCATAGGTCTTGCCGCTGTCCTTGCTGCCGCAGGCAGTCAGCACCCCCGTCAGCAGTATGCAGATGAGCGCCAGCACCAGCATCCGCCGCACCATCCGTGTGCCGCCGACTACCGCGCTGGCATGCATTGCGGTTGAAAATTGGTTTGTTTTCATGTTTCCCATCCCCCTTTCGGTCATCCATGGATGCCTAAATGCAATACAAATGATATCCAATTATCTTCAGTATAGCGCAGTGCCGTACAACGGTCAAGGTTTTTGGGCTTGCCCAACGCGCCATCCTTTGCTATACTGATCATACTTGCCCTTGCGGCTTATCCTGCGCATACGCGCAGCAGATGCCCCCGCCGTCTCCGGCGCACACAGCATCTGCGCCGCGAAATACTGCGAAAGACACGCACAACATTTTCCCTACGAAAGACCATGAAAGACCACGAAAGGCACACACCTATGAAAGACGCACAAAAAGGTGATCTGACCACCGGCCCCATTACCGGGAACATCCTATTTTTCGCACTGCCCCTCATGTGCGGTAATCTGCTGCAGCAGATGTACAATATCGCCGACACCTGGGTGGTTGGGCGATTTCTAGGTGCAGACGCACTGGCAGCCGTCGGTTCGTCCTATACGCTGATGGTCTTTTTGACCTCTGTAATCCTGGGGCTCTGCATGGGCAGCGGGGCAGCGGTATCCATGGATTACGGAAGCGGTCGTGCGGACGAGATGCGCCGCAGCATCTTCCTGTCCTTCGTGCTGATCGCCGCCATTTCACTGCTGCTCAATGTGCTGGTCTATGTTTCCATCGATCCGATCCTCGCCCTGCTCCGCGTGCCCACAGATGTCATACCGTTGATGAAAACCTATCTGCTGATTATTTTCGCGGGTATCGCGGCGACCTTCCTCTATAACTACTGCGCGAGCGTCCTGCGCGCCATCGGTAATGCTGTCGTGCCGCTTTTGTTTCTCGCAGTTTCAGCGGTACTGAACGTCGCGCTGGACCTCTGCTTCGTCATCGTGCTCAGGCTCGGTGTCGGCGGCGCGGCTTTTGCGACCGTCCTCGCGCAGTTCGTCTCCGGGATCGGCATCCTGCTCTACACCCTGCTGCGTTTCCCTGATCTCAGACCAAAAAAAGACGACTGCAGATGCAGCCGCAAAGCGCTCGGCAGGATTCTCAACCTTTCGCTGATGACCTGCCTGCAGCAGTCCATTATGAACTTCGGTATCCTGATGATCCAGGGACTGGTCAACAGCTTCGGCACTGTCATCATGGCAGCCTTTGCTGCCGCAGTCAAGATCGACTCCTTCGCCTACATGCCGGTGCAGGACTTCGGCAACGCCTTTTCGACTTTCGTTGCCCAAAACTTCGGCGCAGGGAAGTCTGACCGCATCCGCCGCGGGATGCGCAGCGCATGCTGCACCTCCGCTGTGTTTTCTCTGGTCATCAGCCTGCTGGTCGTGCTCTTCGCAAAGCCGTTGATGTCTATCTTCATCGACCCGTCCGAGACTGCGATCATTGCTGCCGGTGTCACCTATCTGCGCATCGAGGGCGCCTGCTATCTCGGCATCGGCATCCTGTTTCTGCTCTACGGCTACTACCGCGCGGTAAACAAACCGCTGATGTCCGTCATCCTGACCGTCGCTTCCCTCGGTACCCGCGTCGCGCTCGCCTATGCGCTCGCGCCGCTGCCTGCCGTCGGCGTGATCGGCATCTGGGCTGCGATCCCCATCGGCTGGGCGCTGGCAGACGCGATCGGCATCGGATACTACGCCTATCTGCGTGCCGTGCCCAGGTAGGCCTTGAGCGCGTCCATGCAGCGCATGGCGTCATTATAGCCCAGATAATACAATTCTCCAAGCTTTTCCATATCCTTTTCGATACGACCGACGGCAGGCGGCTCTGACGGACAGATCATGAAAATCCGCCCCGCTTCCTTCAGCTTCGCCAGTTCGTCGCACTCCCGATTATATTCGATGTCGGATTCTCTGAGATTATCGACCAGATTCGGATAGTCCCGGTAAAGCTTCCGCGCCACCCCAGTCGGCGTATGCGTCGCACGATACGCCTCCTCCCTTGTGCGGACGACCACGATCTTTTCGTAGCCCTGCTCCAGCGCCCACTCGTAGGGAATACAGCGCGAGCAGCCGCCGTCCAGACATTCTCTGCCCTCCACGACCACCATCTGCGAAAAGTACGGCATGGACGCCGAGGCCTGCATCGCCTTGAAAATATCCTCGCATTTCCCCTTCTCAAAGTACAGCGGCTTGCCCGTTCTGCAGTCGGTCGCCACCGCCACAAAACGCCGCCGCGGGTCGCGCAGCCGTTCCAGATTCAGCGGTTCGTAGCGATTCAGCTCATGGAACGCAAAGTCAAAGCCGATCAGTCCATGATTGTGCCGCAGCGCCGTCAGCCCCACATAGCGGTCATCGTGTCGAAAGCGCAGGTTTGTCCGCGCTGCCCGTCCGATGTTGCCGGCAACATAGTTCAGCCCGTTGAGCGCACCTGCCGAAACACCGATCGTGCAGGAAAGATTCAGTCCCTGCTCCATCATCGCATCCAGTACGCCCTCGCCGTAGACCCCGCGAAACGCACCGCCCTCCAGCACCGCGCACCCCTCGATGATCGTATCCGGCGCCGTTCCCTTCGGCAGATTTTCAATGCCGGAATAGACTTGATTCTGTCTGACATGATTGATATATTTCATATTTTCCCCCTGTGATGTACCTGACGGCGCTGCGGCACAATCATGCTGATCGCCTCAAAGGTGGTCAGCTTTGCTTCTGATTTAATTTCCATCTTATACACTCCCGATGCGCCTGAGCAGCTGCTTTCTTTGTTAGGATTTTAGCCTAGCAGAAAGCGCGTCGATTTGCAATATCTTTTTTGAAAATCATCACAAAAAGAGAGCCCTGCCCGCGACCCATGCCATGCACGAAACCGGCATGGACTGGCATGACCGCGGAGGCTCTCTTTCTCTTTATCCCAATTTATTTATGTGCTTATTTATATGCGTAGTACAGATATCTTGCCATCTCGACACGCGTGCAAGGATCATCGCCGCCGAAACGATTGTCTCCGCTGTTCTTGATGATGCCCTTTGCTTCCGCCCAGGCTACTGCATCAGCGTAGAATACCTGCGGTCTGAAATCCGTAAAGCTGCTGGCAGACTTCACCCTCGGCGAACCAACGCTCACCCAGGTGTAGTACAGCGCGTAGCCCTTCGGGCAGATATCCTCACCGTAGAAAAGACCGTAGTCGATGATGTCCGTTTTCTTCGCCCAGAGGGCAGCCTTATAATAGGAATCCGTACTCTTCAGATCCGGGAACCAGTTCTTGATCTTCACGTTTGGCGAACCGTTCGCGCGATACAGATAGGTGAATACATCGCCGCGCGTGCAGGCTGCCTTCGGTCCGAACTGCGTCTTATTGAACGCAGACATGATCTTCTTCTTGGTGACCCAGGCGACCGCCTTCTGATCCGCGGACGCAACATCCGTATACGAACCGCTGTTTGTGGTCTTCGAAGATTTGACCGTAAGCTTGATCGTCTTGCTGCTGTTCAGCTTGATGGTATAGCCGCCCTTGACCTTCTTCATATAAGAAGTATCCAGCGGGATATAGGACTTCACGCCTGCCGTATCCGTACAGATCAGATACTCGTTCATCATCGCGTCCACAGTGCTGAAGGTCTTCTTGCCGGAGCTGGTCGTCCAGGACTTGATCTTCTTGTTGGTCTTGGTGAAAATCTGCACTGCTTGATTCTGATAGGTGCCGGCGCCCATATACTGAAAACTGCTTCTCAAGATATTTTCCCTGTGTGCCTTACTGTTCATCCAGCCATTCATCGCGAGCTCTGCCGTCACGTCCTGCGTACATTTGAACAGGTTCTCGCCGCGGCCCGTATACTTGAAAGACGATGGGATCGCAGTCTGATAGCCGCTGCCATCCGGTCTGGTATGCGCCGGCTGGGTATTGTAAGTCTGCTCCTGTGCACGCGTGTCACACGCCTTTTGCAGCGCCGCAGGCATCGTCAGCAGCGTCAGACCCTTTTTGTAACGCTCGATATTCGTCTCGCGCAGGATCTTCCACTCCTTGCTGTTGATCGAGATCGCCTTGGTCGGCATCTTCTGACCCAGCATCGGGATCTCCATATGCTGACGCAGCTCCTTGGTCTGTCCGTTCAGCGAGACCTCCAGATAACCGGTGATGCTACCGACGGCACTCGTCGTCGCGTCCACCTTGTAGAACTCCGTCCACTTCGCCGTCGAACCATTCTTCGCGGCCGCCAGCGCCGCCTTGAGCAGTTGCTCCTTCGTTACGTCGTTGCTCGCAGGGATCTTGTCCATCGCCTGTCCCATGGCTCTCCAGTCTGCAGTCAGCTCCGGAGATGCCTCCGTCACCGTACTCGGCGTCAGCTTCGGGATCTTTGCGACGAAAGGTGCTGCATCCTCGTCCGGCACCAGCGTGCCGTCGATCGTGATATAGAACTGAATCTGACCTTCTTTCTCTGTCGTTGCCGCCTCAAATTTTTGTCTGTATACATCGATCTCGCTGCTCTTCCTATCCGCAGGGAGCAGATCGTATACGAAAAACATCAGGTCGCCGTCAGAGGTCGTCTCCTCTGCCTTGTAGCTGTTCAAGGCAGTGCGGATCGTGCTCTCGACAGAGGAAAGATTTCCGGCTGCCCAGGAAACCGTCGTGCTGCCGACAGTCATGGTAAGCACCAATGCGATCATTAATGCGATACTTGCTAATTTGCGTTTCATGTCTTGTGCCTCTTTCTGTTTACTGAACTTGTGTCAGGAATATTTTTTCTTCGCTTACCGAAGTTATTTCTACTATAACACGCACACCGATGTTCAAGTCAACCGCTTTTATGAAATTTTTTGTTGTTTCGGCGAACTTTTTGTCGAAATCTTCACAGTTTCTGTGCCAGGCAGCTTTTGAGGTCGTCCTCGGCGTTGCTGGTCAGCCGCAGATCGAACGTATCCACCAGATACTGCAGCACATTCGGACTCAAAAACGCCGGCAGCGTCGGCCCTAGGTAAATGCCCCGGATCCCCAGACTCAACAAGGCCAACAGCACCGCGACCGCCTTCTGCTCATACCACGAAAGGATCAGCGACAGCGGCAGACTGTTGACATCGGTCTCGAACGCGTCCGCCAGCGCCTCCGCGATCCGCACCGCCGAATACGTGTCATTGCACTGTCCCACATCCAAAAGCCGCGGCAGCCCGGCGATCTCTCCGAAGTCCAGCTTGTTGAAGCGGTATTTGCCGCAGGCCAGCGTCAGGATCAGGCAGTCCTCCGGCACCATCTTGGCAAATTCCGTATAATAATTGCGCCCCGGTCTGGCACCGTCGCAGCCCCCGATTAGGAAAAAGTGCCGCACCTTGCCCGTTCGTACCGCTTCTACGATCGCACCGGCCTTGTCCAGTACTGCGTGATGTCCGAAACCGACGAGAATTTCCTCCTGATCGTGATCTTCCGGATAGCCGCCGAGTTCCAGCGCTTTTTTGATGATCGGCCCGAAATCCTTCTCGCCGTTTTCCTGCTTTTCGATGAACTGCACGCCGTCCCAGCCGACCACATTCGTGCTGAAGATCCGATCCTTGTAACTTTCCCGCGGTCGCATCAGACAGTTCGTCGTCATCAGGATACACCCCGGCAGATCATCGAACTGCGACTGCTGATCCTGCCATGCGCCGCCGAAATTGCCGACAAGATGCGTATATTTTTTGAGTCCTTCATAGCCGTGCGCCGGCAGCATCTCCCCATGCGTATAGACATGGATCCCCTTGCCCTGCGTCTGCGCCAGCAGCATCTCCAGATCCTTGAGATCGTGACCGGACACGACGATGAACGGTCCCTTTTTCATGTGGATCTTGACCTTGTGCGGCGCCGGATCGCCATAGACCCCGGTATTTGCCTCATCCAGCGTTTTCATCACCGCCAGCGCGATCTCCCCGGTGCGCATCGTCAAGCGGATCAGCTCCTCCGCCGACAGCGCATCGTCCGTCAAAGCCGACAACGCCTCCAGATAAAACGCGTCCACCTGCGCACTCGCATAGCCCAGCTCCCGCGCCTGATGCCCATAAGCGCTGATGCCCTTGAGCCCATAAAGGATCGTCATGCACAGCGACCGCACATCCGGGTCCAGATCCTGCTCGTACATGATGCCCGCGACCGCCGCGACCCGCAGCATCTCCGACTTCGTCTCCGGCAGATTGAAAGCCGCCTGCACCGCCTTCGGCTCCGCAAGCCGCGCCTTTTTGGCCCGCCCGCGCAATTCCTCCTTGATCTTCTGCGACTGCTTCAGCAGATCCACATGCACCGCCGCATCAAAATTGACATTGGTAAGCGTGGTAAAAAGACAATTTTCGACAAACCGCACGACCCGCGGCTCCGGATTTTCTCCGGCGTCCATCAGCGCCTTCGCGTACACACTGATGCCCTTGAGCTGATACAGCAGGAGATCCTGCAGATTCGCGACCTCCGCGGTCTTGCCGCACACCCCCTGCTTCGTGCAGCCCTTGCCGCCCGCCGTCTGCTCGCACTGATAACAGAACATTTCGTAACCCAGATCCATATTATTGCTCATACTTCTGACCTTCTTTCCCTCGTATTTTTGCCCGCGGCGAGGCGACCTGCCTGCCGCATGCTTTTGGTCATAGTATCTACGGTTTCTGAGGAAAATATGTCTGCTCCGGCGATCTTCCGTCCGCCAGCTGTTTCCTGCCGCTTACTGCTGCTGCGGTGTTTTGGATATGCGGCGATAAGCCTCGGCGAGGAATTTGCGGTACAGCAGGGCGCCGACCGTACTTGTCAGCACTTCGGTGACCGGGAACGTCAGCCAGAAGAACTGCAGGCCGAAGCGGAAGAATACGAAGCCCTGCGGCACGAAGAGCACCAGCGTGCGCACAATCGTCAGCAGTGAGCTTTTGGCACTCGCGCCGACCGCCTGGAAAAAGACCGGGAATGTCAGCGAGGATGGGCAGCGGGAGTTTACGGAGTGAAAAGCACAGGCGGAACAAGACAAGTTGAAATAGAACTAACGCACAAGGCGGGAACATCTGAAACGATGCTCCCATCTGCGGTGCTCGACCATTAAAGAGTTTGAAGAAATCCTAACAGCAAAAGATGGAAAGGATAAAAGACATAGAAAAACCATTTTGAGAATTTCGTTTTTGCTCCATGCTTGCCATTATAAAAGGTCAGTAACATAATAGGGATAAACGCTCCAAATTGCTCAATGGAATACAGATAAAACTCTGCATCTACATAAAAAACATGGTCATAAAAAAGCCCAAAAAACGGCTGCGTGAGCATATCAAGCACCTGCATATGTAATAGGACAATCAAGCAGTATGCAAATGCCTGTTGCTTGAAATTACCATAAAAATAGTCAAATACGATGATAATCATAACACCTGTGCAGCCCCAATCAGCAGGTACGCAGAATATAGTCAACATCAAAATCAGGAATATTTTGATGGCAGGGTTCTTGATGTGTGTGTTTCTTCGTATATGTATGGATAAAACACCCAGAAGAATGGTGTAGATGACATTTGGGCGCATAAACTCCATATTTGAAAAATCCCCACCATAGCGAAAATACAAAAATGGAAACCAACTGATTATCGCAAATATGGTAAGCCGGAGTATATATTTGCGAATATTGCTTGTATGGTGATAGCCCTCCACCGCAGAGAAAAACATAATCGGTCCTGTTGTGCGCCCAATAAAATGCATAACAATAGAAAGCGCGGTACCGGTAGGAACAAAAGCATAGGCTATGTGGTCGATGACCATAGCCAAAATAGCAATGTATTTTAGCGTGTTTACGGTTAGTCCTCGCCCTATGTTTTGTGATTGTATGCTTCGTTCATTCACCATAGCTTTCTCCTTGCTCCGCTGTTGATTTCGTTATTATAGCATATGTCACCAACAGCAGACAATCAATTTCTTTAAATAACTCAAAAATATAGACGGAAGCTTCTCTTCCACTTTTGCAATCGTCTACCATAGCCTTCCCCTCTGTGGCAACAATCTGTATGTCGCATACTTTCTATGCCTCTTCTAGGCTGCCTCTGCTATCTCTTGTCCGCCTCTATCATCTTACTGCAGCGCCTCGAGCTGCGTCAGCAGCTTGTCGATTGCCGTCAGATCGTCACGCTGAAACGCCGCAGAAATCGCCGTTTCCAGCTCCTGCTTTTTGCGGTCGATCTCCAGATAGGCAGAATCAAAATACCTGTCATATACCATTTTGCGGAAGTTCCGGCTGCGGATCCTGCGTACCGTATGATCCTCGATCAGCAAAATATAGTCCGCGCAGTTCGCCGCCAGATAGAAGTCGTGCGTCACCATGAGCACGGTCCCGCGGTAAGCTTCCACCGCGCGCGCAAGCGCTGCCTGTGCATACAGATCCAGATGACTGGTCGGCTCGTCGAGCAGCAGCAGCTTCGCGCCGCTGCGCGCCAGTACCGCCAGCTGCAATAGATTCTGCTCACCGCCGGATAGCTGGCTGACCTTCTGCTGCAGCGCCCCCTCCGGCAGCGTATACGCCGCCAGACAGTCCCGCATCTCCTGCCTGCTCTGCAGCCCCGCGTCCGCGAGCACCGCAGAGACGGTCCGGTCCTCGGACGCCGCGCTGCCGTCCAGTTGTGACAGACCGGCAAACGGCGTATCCGCGTCAATCTGTATCGCCGGATTTTCCTGTTTGAGGATATCGCGCAGCAAGGTCGTCTTGCCCGCGCCGTTTCCACCAATCAAGGCGACCTTTTCCCCTGCCCGGATCGCAAAATTCACATCGCGCAGTAAATGCTCGTCGAATTTGACTGCATAATCCGATACTTGCAGCACCACCCGCGGCTCAGGCGCAGTCTGTCCACTGCCCGCTGCATCCTCGCCGCGAGCCGCATCACCTGCGCCCTGCATCTCTTCGTTCTCAGCTACCGCCACAGCCTTCACCGCTGCGGCGGCGGCGCTGCCGTCCACTGTAACCTCCGGCAGCTTGATCTGCGGCTCGCGTACCTCGATGAACGGCGCTTTGATCTGCCGCGCCAGCAGCCTCTCCAGCTGTGACTGCTTGGCGTTGACCGCCTGCCCGATCGTCGGATTGACCATCAGTGTTGCCCGCTTGCGCAGGCTCTCCACCATCTGCTCGGTACGCGCGATCTCTGCCTGCTCCTCGATATGCTGCAGGCGCAGCGCGAGCTTTTCACGCAGAAGCGCACAGCGATAGGCACCGTACGTCCCGTCAAACTCCTGCAGATCGGTGTTTTCCAGATGCAGGATTTTGTTGAAACAATGCTGCAGCAGATAGCGATTGTGCGTCACTGCAAGTAGCGTGCCCGGATAATCGTTGATGAGCCTGCAGAGCCCGTTCAGATTTTCAAAATCCAAAAACACGTCCGGCTCGTCCAGCACCAAAAGGTTCGGCGCCAGCAGCATTTCCCGCATGATCTGCAGCAGCTTGTATTCTCCGCCGCTGACATCCGCCAGCCGCGTGTGCTCCAGCTCGCGCATGCCTGCCGCGCGCAGCTGCTTGCGGATCGCGCTTTCGTAATGCTCCGCGTCCATGGCCTCACTCTGATCGAGCAGCGCCTGATAGCTTGCGAACAAGCGATCCAGTTCTGCCTCGTCGAGGTCCGGTGCAGCCATCGCATCACAGGCAGCGCTGATCTGCGCTGACAGCGTCGTAAAGCGCTCGGCCAGATAGTCAAACACGCTGCAGTCCTGCACCTTGTCGCGCACACTGAACTGGCTGGCATAACCGATGCGGCAGCCCTCGTCCAGAAGCACCTTGCCGTCAAACCAATACTTGTCCGGGTGCATCAGCAGATCGACCAGCGTTGACTTGCCGCAGCCGTTGCTGCCGATCAGTGCGCAGTGCTGCCCCGCCGCAAGCGTAAACGAAATATCCTTGTATAAATCTTTGTCCGGAAAACCATAGGAAAGTTTTTCGACCTGTATCATGTTTTGTCCTTTCTGCTTTTTGATTGTTCATGTTTGCCGTTTCATGGCAGACGCAGGGAAGAAAAGCAAGCCCCCTTTTCCTGCCCGCTTAAATGATTTCCTTATTATAGTGTCCACGCGTGTCCGTTTCCTTGCGGAACAGCGACTGCGATTCTTTGCCGTCGAGCTTGCGCTGCGCCGCCCGGACGATGTGCGCGACCTCCCGCGGCGTCTCCGTCGTGAAGTTCAGGCGAAACGCCTCGACTCCACCGACGGACGGCATCTCATCCAGTAAATTGAGAAATTTCCCATTGAGAATCGTGGTCGTGCAATCCGCGTGCGAAAGCAGCGGGAACGTGCCGTATGCATCGCGCAGCTCATAGGTATGTGTCTTGCAGAGCCCGCACTGGTCCATTTTTTTAAGCGGACAGTATTTGGTGAACAAAAGCGGCGCGCGTCCGTACACAATCATCTCCAACGGCGGACGTGCGCCGTAGTTTGTCTCATAAGCATCGACGAGATCCGCAATCTGCTTCTTGTTCAGCTCGTAAGAAAGCGTTACGCGCACAGCGCCCTGTTCTATCAGCTTGCGGCAAGCGACCGCATTCACGACATTAAAGGAATAGTCGGTCACAAACGGATTTTTTCCTTTATAATAGCATAGCCCGCCATAACCGCCGAGCAGCAGCGTCCCCTCTCGCTCTTCATAGCTTACCTGATTGCGCCGCACGATATTCTCAAAATAGATCTCGCGCACGCCTGCCCTCCGGCAAGCCTCGTACTGCGCCTGCGTCGTCACCGATGCCGTCAGATACGGCGCGGGCGCCGTTTCCTCGGCAAGCTTCGCCTCTGCGTTTCCCGCAGACAGCCCGGCTTCATCGCAGGACCTGCCGCTGCACCGGGTCCCGGCTCTCGCAGCCGCCGCTTCGCTGTCATGCGCATCCACAAGCGCTTCGTCCGCTGCGACCCGGCGCGGTTTGCTGCGCAGCTTTTCCTCATATAGTCTATCCACGATCTCACGTCGCGCCTGATTGAGCAGCTTGACCGGAATGAAAGCTCCGCACGCCTCGAACTCGACGCTTTGCAGGGTAAACACAGTATCGTTCAGCTTGGCGAGCTGCTTATGCACCTGCGCGGCACTCGTCGGCTGATTCTCCGCAGCCTCCAGCATCTGTGCGCTTTCATAAAAGCAGCGCATGCCCAGCCCCTCCGCGTCCACAGTCAGCGGCGCACCCGGATACGCATAGACCCGAAGCACCAGCGGAAAGCGCCGGAACTCGCCGTCTATGCTCTTTTCCAGCTCCTTGTAGAACTGATAATCCTTGGTCTTGTATACCAAATCGCCTTTCGACAATTTTTCCTTGATGCGGATATAGCAGACCTTGTCCGCCCGGTTGATGAGATTGCCGCCTTTATCGTAGAGCTTGACCACAGCAAGGTTGACATCCTCGCCATTATGGTCAATGCGTATCATATCGTTCTGGTTCAGCACATCATGCAGACGGAGCTCATACATGCCCTGATAAGCGCCGCTGATGACCCCGATCTCGTAGCCGTAATTGTTCGGCTTTTGGATATTGGTCAGCTCCTTGGGGTCCTCATGGAAAAGATAGCCCTTGGTAAAGGTCCGGTTAAAGGTCTTTTTGAGCGCGTCTTTGTCCCTGCCGCTTGCCTGCCCGTCGAGCGCCGCGCGATACCGCGCCGTCACATTCGCCACATAGGCCGGTTCTTTCATACGCCCTTCAATTTTGAGTGAATCCAAGGCTTTGAGATCGTCGATATAATCAATGGTATTCAGATCCTTGGTGGATAAAAGGTAGCTCGTGCCCAGCGACTTCCCGCTCGTCTTGTCCAGCAGCTCGTAAGGCTTGCGGCAGGAGCCGACGCACCTGCCCCGGTTGCCGCTGCGGTAGCCGATCAGCCCGGACATCAGACAGTTTCCGGAATAAGAAACGCAGAGCGCGCCATGCACGAAGATTTCTATCGGAATGTCCGCCTCGCGCCGGATCGCCTTGGCAGTCTCGATATCGGTCTCACGCGCCAGTACGACCCGCTTCGCGCCCTGTGCTTTCCAAAAGCGCGTGCCCTCCAGGTCGTCGATCCCCATCTGTGTCGAGCAGTGTGCCTCCATGTCCGGATAATGCCGCACGATCTCGTCAAATACCGCCATATCCTGCACGATGACGCCGTCTACGCCGATTTCGTTCAAAAATGCCAGCTGCGCCCGCATGTCCGCAAGCTCCTCTTCAAATACGATCGTATTCATGGTGACATAGACCTTGACCGCACGCAGATGCGCATAACGCACCGCCTCCGGCAGCGTCTCCTCGTCAAAATTGCACGAATACGCACGCGCCCCGAATTGCTGCATGCCCAGATAGACCGCATCGCAGCCGTTTGCGATCGCCGCCCGCAGCGCCTCCATATTCCCTGCCGGAGCCAGTAATTCTGTCATAAGATCCTCCTGTTGCCTTGCTTTTATAATACTCCTATTATATCACCAAACGGCGCATCGTGCTATGAAAAAAATCCCGTTCACGAGTTACCCATTGCTTACTCACGATTTGTTCATTTTTCGTTCATATTTTCTTCATATTCCGATTGACAAGCGCATATGATTCGGTTAAAATCATGTCAAACAGCAAAAGCTGGATACGGAAGGGAGGTCGTAGCGCCAGATAAAACTGTCCAATTTTTCTTATACCCACGAATGTAAAGATGATTAAAGGAGAAGATGAAAAATGAGAAAGCAGAAACGACTCATCAAACTCGTCGCCGTAACGCTCATGATCGCGCTTATGGTGCCGATGGCCGCTTTTGCCTCTGTGCAAGAGCTCACCTTTGATACCACGAAAAAAGGTGTCTCCCTTGCAGGCAAATACCCCGCTTATGACGACATCGCGCTGCAGTATTCCATGACAGAAGATGCCAGCAATAAGATTACTATCCCTACAAAACTGGAGGATGATAAGATGGCGGCTGCAGTAAAAGCCAACCAGATCAGCTTTTCACTGGTAAGAGATACCGACAGACCTTACCTTGACCCGACACTTTACCCTTACGCAAAGAAGGGCGGTGCGCTTTCCGAATGGAAGGATCAGGACGGCAAGGAAGTATTTAAGGTGAAAGAAATGACCGCGGACGGCACGAATCTGGTCGTGACCTTCGAGACCACAGGCATGCTCTATTACAAAAATGAAAATGCCAAGGGTACCGCGTCCGAAAAGGTTTACACGATTCCGCACACAAACGGCGCTGCGTTCCTCGATGACTGCGGCTACTTTGACCTCAAAGCGACCGTAAGCGGCGCTGAAGCAGGCTCCGTACATGCAAAGGTCGTTCCTTACGATTCCTTCCGCACATCCTACGAGCTCTTTGACGAACTCGCGAAGATTTCCAAGGGCAAGCACAAACGCTATGCGGAAGTCGGCTCGATCGGTCAGACAACCATCGACGCTTACGACATTCCTTATGTAGTGATTTCCGACAAGAAATCCTCTGTAGACGCTTGGCTCAAATACACCGATCAGGTGGAGAACAACCCATCCAAGGTGCTCAAGGATCTCAAAAAGGGCAAATACGATAAGCTGCGCGTGCCGCTGTATATCAGTAACTGTCACTCCAACGAGAACTCTGCGGTCAACGGCATCATGAACTTCATTCAGCTGCTGCTCACCGAAGATCAGGTTTCATTGAAGACACTCGTAAGCTACACTGACGCAGGCAAGGCGAAACTCGAACAGGAAAAGAAAGAAGTCTTCGGCACTTCCCTTTCTTCTCTGATTGAAAACTACGTGACAGAGCTCGGCAGACTCAGAGGCGAAAACGGTGCTGTGTCCGGCGATCTCGGCACCTACGGTGTTTCTACGGTTGTCGATTTTGAAAAATACTACAACACCAAAACAGAAACTGTCGATATTGACAAGCTGCTCGACGATGTTTTCTTCGTTTGCGTACCGACCATGAACATGGAGGGCTATACGCAGGGAACACGTGCGACCGGCGTCGGCTTCGACCCGAACAGAGACTACGCGAACCAGATCATGAATGAAAACATCAACGCGATGGCATTCATGGGCAAGTGGAATCCGATGGTTTACACCGAGATCCACGGTCTGGTAGAAGGTATGCTGGTTGAGCCTTGCGGCGCACCGCACAATCCGAACCTCGAATACGATTTGATCGCGAAACAGTTTATCCAGCTCGGTGAGGCCCTCGGCGTCGCTGCAGTTGCCAACAACGAAAAATTCAACAGCTTCGAGCTGCCAATGCGTGATTATCTGGAAATCGACAAGACCGGTGACAGCCCGACAGGCAAGATCTGGGGTGCGCCTTGGGACGATCTTTCCACAAACTTCGGGGCACAGTTCCCGGTATTCTACGGCACTTGCGGTATCACCTGGGAGATGCCTGCTTACGATGACATCACCGCGGAGCAGGTCATTCCGAAGGGATTGATCGGTCAGGCACGCTATGTTGCCAAGAACAAGATTCAGATGCTTACCAATCAGGCGAACATCTTCAACAGAGGTGTGAAGAATCTGAACAGCAACAAGAAAGTTTCGAAATATTACGTCAATCAATATGATGTACCGAATGCGCAGGCTGATCTGATGAGACCGATTTATAACGGCAAAGGCGAAAACAAGAATTTCTATCCGGAAGCCTACATCATTCCGTTGGATAAGAAGCATCAGAGAAATATTCAGGACGCGGCAGAAATGCTCAAATGGCTGGCAAGAAACGATATCAAAGCGCAGCTTTCCAAGAAAGCATTCACCTACAAGGGCGTGAAGTATCCGAAGGGTACCATCGTTGTGCCGATGTATCAGGCAAAACGCTCGCTGGCGAACGCGAACCTCAGCGGCGGCTCCTATGTGACCGTATGGAAAGGCTTGTACTCCGAAGCGTTCTCACAGCATCCGTACGCACGTGGTTTCGACATCATCACCGTAACCAAAAAAGCGGATTACAAGAAGATCATCAAGACCTGCGATAAGGCTATGACCTATAAGGGTGCGCTCAAGTACCTCAAAGACTTTGACAGCCAGTTCAGCGGCACGAAGAACAAAGATGTCATCATCTCCAACGCTTCTGAGGATGCTGCAGCAGCAGTCAACACCCTGCTCAAGTCCGGCAAGAAGGTCGGTATGATCACCAAGGGAACCCGCATGGGTGACTTCATCGTATCCTACAAGGATTACAAGTCCGTTGCCTCCAAGTATATCCTGAGCGCTTTGGGCGTAGACGGTTCCAAGTATACCGCGCAGCTCATCTCTGAAGCGCCTGAGGTCTACATCATCGGCAGAAACAAACCTGCTACCGCCGGTAATATTGAGCTGGCAGGCGGCAACAGCTACTGCTTCGATGTATATGCCCTCAAACAGATGGGCTTCGCAACGACCACAGATGCTGCAAAGGCTGATGCGATCGTCGGCACCGGCTTCGGTAAGCATACCGATGACGAAACCGCCAAGGCAGAGGTTCTGAATGGTACACCGTTCATGGTATGGGGCAGTGGCTCCGGTCTTGACGGCATCGTAGAAGGCGTGACCAAGGAAAGTATGTCCAACGGTACAGACTTCCTCGGCTATGTCAAGTATCCGGTCAAGGATCTGCTCAATGCGAACTACATCAAGGCGAAGGATTACGTCATGTATCAGTACGGCACAGACTACTTCTCGGCAATTCCGGAAGGCGCCCAGGTTCTGGTACAGAATGCAGGCAAGGCGCCGATCTCCGGCTGCATCGGTATCTTTGATGATGCCGGCAAGGCCGATTTTGAGAAATATAACAACGGCATCGTAGGATTTGCATACAAGCAGGGCGGTAAGGATATCGTTTCCTTCGCCAACACCCTCGACCAGAAGGGACACTGCTCCGATGAATTCAAATATATCTCCAACTTCCTGTTCTCCAGATCGTTAAGCGACACCGCTTACAAAGCGGCTTAGCAAGCGCAGGCGCGCAGACTGCTGCAGCAACGCAGAAATGCGCTGCTGCAGCAAGCAGCTGAAATGCTTGAACGGCTTCGCGCAGCGAATGCCTGCAAGTGGAAGTACAGCCGCCGAAAGGCTTGCTGCACACCGCTTGCGGGCAGGATCATGGACAGAACATCCGGTCGGCTGCCCCGCAGGCAGCCGACCCAACATAGGCGCCCGAAACGCCCCGGCACTCTGCCCTCGCGTTTCGGGCGTTTTGTACCATTTTACCCTGCATACTTTTATTCTTTTTTTGCTTCAAAAAGGTGTCTCTTGGTTGCAGAAGCCTGCAAAAAATGATAGAATAGATGCAGAAACTTATCGCATTGGGAGGCGTAATCTATGGCAGAACAGAACGAAAAAGACTTCGGGCTAGAGGAAGGCATGAAAGTCGAACTGCTCTCGGACGGGGATATTTTCCTCCTGAGCGGTATCATTGATAAAATTGAGGAGGATGCGATCTGCATCGTAAATGCAAGCGGTGATGATATGCCGACGATCATTCATAACAGCAGAGTGCGCATCAAGGGTTTTCGCCGGGACAACAGCATCATCATCCTGCATGGCTCAATCTGCGGCAACTCCAATGCCTTCTGGAAGATCGACCAGCTTTCGCAGTTCAGCTTCATAAACAAGCGCGACGATTACCGCCATCCGCTCACGATCGAAACGACGGTCAACCGTCTCGTTGCCGTCCTTGATGATAACGGAAACGAGACCTACTACCCGGCGCCGCCGGAGGTGACCTGCACCATCCGTAATATCAGCGGCGGCGGACTGCTGTTCAGCTGCATGACGCCCTTTGAACCGGACGATCATGTTCTCTTTGCACCGATTGCCCTGTCACCGGGTGAAACTCCCTACGAGTTTCGCGCACAGATTCTGCGTGTCAGCAAAAATGAGGATGGTCAATTTTTTTACGGCTGCCGATTCTTTGGCATGGATAACAGAACCAAGCAGCGCCTGATCCAGCAGATCTTCAAGCTGCAGGCCGAGACCATCCGCAAACGGAACCGGCTGTAGCGGTCAGATGCTTTTGCCATTCTTCCGGCAAATCGCTGCGCGATTGTGACGTTCCCACATCACGACAAAAGTGCGCATAACGAAATCAGAGATTTCTATGCGCATATGGCGCTCATGGGTGAGCGCCACTCCGCAAGGTGCTTTTGTCGTGATTCCGGAAATATCGCACAGCGATATTTCCGGAATCATAAGAAAATGCAGCAAAAGCCGCGTGCGAATGGGTGATTCCCATAGTACGCGGCTTTCCTGTTCTTGCTTGTTTTCGTCTATTTCGTCCAGGTTCTTGCGCCATAGCGGCACTGCTTGAGCGCACTCCTAGCCACAAGTTCGCTTCCGTCATAGACCAACACGCGGGCTTTGTAGTAATATTTTCTGCCCTTCGTGCCCTTGGTGCTGATAAAGCTGTTCTTGCTGCTTGTCTTGCGCAGCTTGTAGCCTGCATCCTTCTTCGTCGAGCGATAGAACTGATACTTGACGGTATAGCCCATGTTTTTGATGTCGGTAAGCAGCGTCTTGTCGCTTTTGGCTGCGACCTGTACCTTGACAGACTTTTTGCTCGTCTTGCTCGTCGTCACCTTGTACTGCGCGTTTTGCATCAGCGCCTTGATGTGGTCTGCGTTCTGTGCTGCGATCAGCTTCTCTGCTTCTGCTTTATCCACGATAGCAAAGGTCGAGAAGTGCGTGGTCGTAAACCTGATGTAATCGTCTGCGCCGACCTTTTCCAGGCTGTGGTTGAGCACCTTGCAAAGACCGCTATCGTCGATATAAACGACAAGGACTTCTTTGCCCTTGAGTTTTTGCGGCATCGGCAGAGTCACATAAGCCTTGCCGCCTTGGAAATCATGCAGGAGCCTGTTTCCAATCTGTGCCGCCAGATCGAACAGCTTGCCGTTTTCACCGATGGCGGCGGAGGCAGCCTGCTGCGCTTCGGTCAGTGCCGCGTTTTCCTTGACGATGAGCTTAACGGTATCGCCGTTTGTCTCGCTTGTGATGGTTTCCAGTGTCTTGTTGTCGAGTGTCACACTGCCGCTGTCCGTTTTCACAACCAGGCTGGCATCGGTACCTTTGGCAATGGAAGCGACTGTTGTTTTCGGAATCTCCAGTTCCGTCGATTTGGCGGTAGCTGCTGCTTCGCTGCTTGCAGCGGCGGAGGAAACTGTAATCTCGATTGTATCAGACCTGTTGGAAACTGCCTGCGCGACAAGCTTCTCCGCTGTTTCCTTAGAGACCGTTCCTGTTATCTTGGAGACGGTTTGTCCCTGCTCGTTTCTGCTCGTCTCGTTCTTCGTATTGCTTACCGTTGCCTTGGTCGTGGTCACCACATTGCTTCCGGAAATAGCATTGCCCTTGTCATCCTTAACGGTCACCACATCGCTGCCAGCCGGTGTCGGAGCCGGGGCTGCGCCACCGCCGCCACCACCGCCGGATGCTCCGCCGCCTGCAGATATTCCGCCTCCGCTGCTTCCACCGGACGAACCGCTGCCGCTGTTTCCGCCGGAAGCATTGCCGCCCGGCTGCATCCCTTTGGCCGTCACTGCAATCTGACAGGTGTCCTCACTAGCCAGGTAGTTGTTATCTCCGCTATAACGCGCAGTAAAGGTATAAGTCTGGGTTTTGTTCGGCAAATCGACTTTCCATGTATCATTCCCCTGCGGCATCGGTTTAATCGCAGAATCATTACAGTCCAGTGTCACTGCACCGTGCTCAGGCATCTTTGTTTTGAAAACCCGCAGTGTTACCGCAGATGCGCCCTCCAGCTTTGTGCTGGAGGGATTCAGCTGCAAATCCGTCTCTGCTTTCGCGATGTTCAGGAATGCCTCACCTTCATAAGCCGCATACGCATCCATAGCTTTAAAATACAGGGTATACGCCCCGGCATCCGTATATTGCGGCATCGCAGTCAGATTATATTCACCATTTGCCTCTGTTCTGTAAACTATCTTTACGTCTTTCCCACAAGTGATGTCAAACGTATGCGGTGTTCCATCATAATCTGCGTAAACGGGGCGAGTCACGCAGTCTACCGTATCCTGTTCCGGCACAATAAATTTCTTGCCTTGTCCGGTTACCGGCGGCACATTGACGCTTCTATCATCAGGAATAAATTTCACGTAGGCGCTGTGCAGCCCAGCCGCAAGGTTCGAGAAGCTGACCTGCGCTGAAGCACTTGTACTATCTATGCGCTGCATTTCTGCCGGATAACTATCGACATAGAACGCCAGTGTGCCGACCGGGGTCTGGTTCGTTCCGGTTACCTTGGCCTGCAGCACTGCACTTCCATCTTTCTTTGCGTCGATTTCCAAGGCTGCAAACGGTCGCTCTGTAGGATTATTATTTACTTGATAATAGTAAGTGATATCCTTACTGTTTCCTGTGATCTGAACAGTATCCTTGCTTTCACTACTTCCCACGCAGGTGTAACCGTACACCTGCGGGTATCTTAATGTATAGTCAGAGCCGGTTGGCACATGGGCTACGGCAGTGGTTGTCTGTGGGACCGCGGTTCCCGCTCCCTCTTGGTCCTTGAGGACGTAATGGACATTGACGGTACTCCATGCTTGCTCTGCTGTCTTATCTGTGGCCAGGACCCTTTGCGTTTCCGTCTCAATGACTCGACCCTCCAGTTGGTCTCCGAACACTAAATCCTGTACAGACTCAAATACAAGGGACAGGGATGCCCTTGCATCATCCGGCCGATACCAACTGTTGAGCGGCGGGACAATAAATTCTTGTTCTTTTTGATACTTAACTGTTTGACCATCCGCGCTGAGAATGCGAAAAGTGAGTTTCAGCTTCTGTTCGCGGTTGACAGTATTCTGCACTACAGTACGAAATTCTAACGCTCTTCCATTTGCCTGTGTGATGTTACTTTCAGTGATTCTGAATTTCTTACTATCCTGATCCAGCGTGCCGGTCAAACTATGCGGAATGGATATCTCAGGATCGGCCACATATAAGGGTCTCGGATTTTTGACATAATCCGTATCGCTCA
Source organism: uncultured Eubacteriales bacterium (assembly GCA_900542245.1). Taxonomy (GTDB): domain Bacteria; phylum Bacillota; class Clostridia; order Peptostreptococcales; family Anaerovoracaceae; genus CAG-238. Next base: position 1,328 of record UQMQ01000012.1, on the reverse strand, counting down.
GATGGCGAGCCAATTCCAGCTTGCATACCTCGCAGAACGGATCTCCGCTCCGGCGCATCATACATTGGCGTCCGGGCGCAAAAGCAGTTTCTGTTCCCGCTCTTGTAATTCCGATACCTCGAAACCCAAGCAGCTTCTTCCATTTAATTGTTGCAGGATTCGTGGTATCTGACAGATTATCTTTCGTTGTATACCGATCATATTCATCTCCCAGATCACCGATACTGTGAGAAAGTTCATGAACCGTAGTGTCATCATCCGAAACAGTGGAGAACGAGTACATACGATTTACAGAAGCCCCATAGGAAACTTCATCATTGGAATAATTGGATAGAATATGAATGGTTCCGATGCTTGCACCCGCATCTAAATACTCGTCCTCTAATTCTTTCCGCAGCTTTGTTGCTTTTTCACCGCCGTCTCCTGAAAACTGCACTTTTTTCCCGAAGGTACGGACATGAAAATAGGTGTCTACTGTTATGCCGTCGTATTCACTTATTCCAGACTGGTTGGAAACTGTCCCGACTGCGTAAATATTGATACGATCAGAGTATTCTTTATATGACGACCAATTGAGCAGATACTGCGCCTTTCGGGTTGCGTCTTGCACAAACTGGTCTTGCTGCTCTTTCGTATAGCCGTCGGCCATGATGACAATGACAAAATTCTCCTTATCATCTCCGGTCTTGTGGATCACATGCACCGGAAAGGTCAGCCCTTGCGGTGTTTCATTTTGCGTTCTAACGTCCTGCGCTTCCGGCGTCTGCGAAGTGATCTGCAGCGCGGCTTCTCCTGCGGTAGTTTCCGCCAGAGCCGCACTCGGGATTAATACAGTCAACAGTATCGCCACGCAGAGACCTACCGTGCTGAATCTTCTAAATATATTTTGCTTCATACTCTCACTCCATTTAACAGTTTGCTTTCCTTATTTATAAGGGAATGCATTGTTTTACATCCTTTTGATTCAAATAAGACCAAACCATAGTACAACAATCTATCTGATATTGTCAACACTTTCTCCGTTTTTTTCATCTGCGGTAAAATTTCGGTACAAATAAGAACGCAGCAGAAAGTCTGATTCTTCTATTTTTTTCTGCATGAAATCGAAGAACTTTCGTTCCAAGAAAAACGGTCAGCTTCCGCCGACCGTTTGTTTCACTTTCTACGACGTTACTTCGTCCATGTTCTTGCGCCATAGCGGCACTGCTTGAGCGCACTCCTAGCCACAAGTTCGCTGCCGTCATAGACCAGCACGCGGGCTTTGTAGTAATATTTTCTGCCCTTCGTGCCCTTGGTGCTGATAAAGCTGTTCTTGCTGCTTGTCTTGC
>UQMQ01000011.1 GCA_900542245.1 uncultured Eubacteriales bacterium | reverse complement strand
AATCTCGATAGGATATTGAACTGCACTTCCTCCTGTAGCTTCATCCTCTCCCTCTCCCTCCGCTGCATACCCTGTAATCGGCAGCATGCTGACGGTCAGGATGAGGCAGAGCAGTGCGCTGCAGAGTCTCTTTCGGTTTTTGTTTGTTTTCATCTTGTGTTTCCTCCTTTTCTCATCAAAAGTCTGCGCCGACAGTTTCTCAAGCCTTGCGGATGCTGTCTGCACAGATGCATTTTCCTATTGACAAATTTCCCTAAAATCTACTATACTTTTTACATATTATAACTCGTTCACCTATGAACGAATCAAGTGTTTTTTTAAGTTTTTTGAAAGAAAGGTGGTTTTTATGAGTCAAGCAGAGAGAACGGGGCTGTTTCGCATCGCACAGGCTGCCAATGCCTGCGGGCTTTCGCGGAGTACGATCCTGCGCATGGAGGAGAGCGGACTGTTGACGCCTGCCTATATCGAGCCGGAGAGCGGGCGCAGATACTACGACAATCACAATATCGCGCGAATCCTGCAGATCGAAAATCTTAAGTATATGGGGTTTGACAAGGAAGAAATTCTCTCATATTTTTTGCACAGCGGGGAGGCGACGGAGCTGCTGACAATACTGGAAAAGAAGCTTGCGCTGCTGCAGCGAAGCGTGGAGGAAATGCGCCTGCGTGCCGGAGACAGCCCGCATCTGTCTGTCGACATCATCGACTTGCCGGAGTTTGTCTGCTGCACGCGCACGCATCAGGGTTTGACGGTCGCGCAGAAATACGATGCGATGTACAGTTTTTATCACGACTGTGTGCAGCGGGGCTTGACGCTCGGCAGGGAGCCGCTGTTTACGGTCAATGCGCGGACAGATTACCTGCATGGTCAACTGACAGATGCACCCTATCCTTTCCAGGTGTGCATTCCGGTCGATGCAAAAAACGCGCCGCAGGACGCGGTATGCTTCCCGGCATGCAAGGCACTGTCCGTTCTTTATTTCGGCAATTACAGCGGGGTCGATGCGGCATGGCTCGCGCTGGGCAGCGAGGTAAAGGCGCGTGGTCTCACGCCTGCCGGGCATCCGCGCGTGCTGGGGATCGTCGCACCTTACAGCGGCCGCGAGATCGACCCGAACCGCTACTGCTCCAGACTGGTGCTGCCGATCGCGTAATGCAGGGCGGCACTGCCTCATGGATAAAAATGCGCCTAACGAAATCTGAAATTTCTATGCGCACATGACGCTCACCCATGCGAAAGCCCCGCAGGCACCGGCTTTCTCGCCGATGCCCGCGGGGCTTTTTTGAATCTTATTCTCTATCTGTCGGCAGCACCGACAGTTTGAAACCGTCTGTGGATCAGCTGTATGCTTGCCGCATACAAGCACACTCCCTTGCTTCTATGCGAAAGTGATGACCGTTCCGGTCTTGCCCTCCAGTGCATCGATTGCTTTTGCTAAGGACGTGATGATCGCTTTCTTGCCCGGATTTGCCTTGACGAACTTCATCGCAGCCTGTACCTTCGGTAACATAGAGCCAGGTGCGAACTGCCCCTCTTCGCAGTACTTTTCAGCTTCTGCGTAGGTCAGATGTCCCAGATTCTCCTGATTCGGTTTATTGAAGTTGATGGCAACCTTTTCGACCTCGGTCAGGATCATCAGCGCATCCGCACCGATGTTTTCTGCGAGCAGCTCTGCCGCAAAGTCCTTATCGATAACCGCTGCGACACCTTCCAAATCACCGTCTTCCTTGCGAACGACCGGAATACCGCCGCCTCCGCAGGTAATCACGATGGTGGAATCAAATAATCTCTTTACGGAATCCAACTCCACGATTTCTGTCGGAATCGGGGATGCGACCACTCTTCTCCAGCCACGACCCGCATCTTCTTTTACGGTGTAGCCTTTTTCCGCAACGAGCGCTTTCGCTTCTTCTTCGCTGTAGAACGGTCCGATTGGCTTGGTCGGATTCTTGAAGCCCGGATCTTGCGCGTCAACAACCATCTGCGTCAAAATCGTCGCAACCGGAATCTCCTTGCCGCGTTTTTTCAGCGCAAATTTCAGTGCCTGCTGCAGGTGGTATCCGATATATCCCTGGGACATCGCGCCGCAAACATCGAACGGCATCGCCGGAGTCACGTTTTTTGCGGTTTCGGAGGCGAGCAGGATTCTGCCGACCTGCGGTCCGTTTCCGTGAACAACAGCAACTTCGTAGCCTTTTTCGGATAAGTCTGCGATTCTTTCACAGGTTTCTTTTACAACTGCTAATTGAGCTTCGGCGGTCGGTTCTGCCTTGCCGGACTGCAGGGCATTGCCGCCGAGTGCAACAACAATCTTTTCTGCCATTTTGTTATCTCCTTCACCTTGTTGATTATAAATCGTCTCTGTTGACCGGGCAGGACATACATCTAGGACCGCCTCTGCCTCTGGATAATTCCGCGGACGGAATCGACAGGACCTTAATGCCCTTCTTGTCTAAGAGATCATTGGTTACATAGTTTCTTTCGTAAGTCACGACCGTACCCGGCGCGATGCAGAGGGTGTTGGAACCATCGTTCCACTGCTCTCTCTGTGCCGCAATCAGATCGCCACCGCCGCAGCGAATCAGATCGACTGCAGGCAGGTTCAGCTCCAGCGCCAATACCTTGGAAAGTTCGTCTTTCATGGCATTGTATTTCATCTCGCCGTTTTCGCCGAGCGTGATCTCGTAAACGCCCAAAGGACCTTCGATCTCCGGATGGATCGTAAATTTGTCATAGTCGACCATCGTAAATACCGTATCGAGGTGCATGAACGCTCTGCATTTCGGAATATCGAAAACGAGCACTTTCTTGAAGGAAGAATTCTTCAGAAGATTCTCCGCGAAAGCCTCGATACCTGCGATGGTCGTTCTCTGCGAATAACCGATCGCTACGATATCCTTGGAAAGCACGAGCACGTCACCGCCTTCGATGGAGTAGCTGCCGTAGACGTCATACCACTGCGGCGTGTCCTCGAGAGCAAAATCACGATTGTACTTGAGCATATATTTGAGCAGCAGCGCTTCTCTTCTTCTTGCCGGTGTCGACATATGGTGAATATTGATGCCGTTGCCGACGCAAGCGCCCGGGTCTCTGGTAAAATACAGATTCGGCATCGGGTCGCTGGCAAACGGTTCCTCGCTGACCGCCACATCATAGAGTGAATTTGTCTTGATATGCGCGATCTCATCGGCAAAGATACCCGCAATGCAGCTTTCGACCAGCTCCTCGGCGTTCTTGGAGAGCAGATACTCGATGATTGCTTCCTTGCGACCTTCGGAGTAGATCTCAGAAAGCTCTACGAACTCTCTGACAAAGTTATATTTGATTTTTTCATCTTTGAGTGCTTTGGCGGTTTCTGTCTGATAGTAGATGACTTCCACGCCGTTTTCTCTTAATACTTCCGCAAATCTGTCATGCTCGGTCTGTGCAACTTTTAAGAATGGAATATCGTCAAATAACAGTCTTTCGAAGTTGTTCGGAGTTAACTTTTCCAGTTCTCTTCCCGGTCTGTGAAGCAGAACCTTGTTCAATTTTCCGATTTCGGAAAAATTATGAATTCCAGGATGCATTGTGCTCCTCCCTTCTTTACTTGAGCCTCCTGCGTTTGAGAACCGTCAGCTCATCAGCTTATCAGAACTGCAGATCTTCCAATCTGCAGTTCTTCGAATCTTCCGTTCTTCAGATCTCGATTAGCCCATGGTTGCAACCATAACCGCTTTGATGGTGTGCATTCTGTTCTCTGCTTCGTCGAACACCTTGGAGTGTCTGGACAGGAATACTTCGTCGGTGACTTCGCGGATGTCGTAGCCGAGATCCATCTGTTCCTTCGCCATCGTGGTGTCGAAATCGTGGAAGGACGGCAGGCAGTGCATGAAGATCACGTCGTTGTTCTCGGTCTTGTCGAGCATTTCCTTGGTTACCTTGAACGGGGTCAGCATGCGGACTCTTTCCGGAATCTGATCCTCTTCACCCATGGAAGCCCAGATGTCGGTGTACAGTACGTCTGCACCCTTCAGGCAAGCCTCATCAGAGGATACTTCGATGGTTGCGCCTGTGTATTCCGCAACTTCTCTTGCTCTTGCGATCACGTCGTGGTCGATCTGGTCAGCCAACTCTTTCGGACCGTAAGCAACGAAGTGCATACCCATCTTCGCGCAGCCGTACATCCATGCGTAAGCCATATTGTTTCTGATATCGCCGCAGAATACCACTTTCACCTTGTTCAGCGGCTTTGCGATATGTTCTTCGATGGTTAAGAGGTCAGCCAGAATCTGGGTCGGATGGTCAACGTCAGTCAGACCGTTCCATACCGGTACGCCTGCATTGTTTGCCAGCTCTTCTACCACAGACTGCTTGAAGCCTCTGTATTCGATGCCGTCATAGAATCTGCCGAGAACCTTTGCGGTATCCGCGATGGTTTCTTTCTTACCCATCTGGGAGCTCTTGCTGTCCAGGAAAGTCACGTGCGCGCCTTCGTCAAGCGCTGCAACCTCAAATGCGCATCTGGTTCTGGTCGATGTTTTTTCAAACAGCAGAACGATGTTCTTGCCCTTGAGCACGTCGTTGTGGATGCCCGTTCTCTTCTTAGCCTTTAAGTCGTTTGCGAGATCCAGCATGTATCTGATCTCTTCCGGTGTGAAATCCATGAGGGTTAAGAAACTTCTTCCTTTTAAATTTACTGCCATTTTTGTCTCTCCTTTTCCTTTTCCTTCTGCTTCATGCAGCATTCCATGTTAGTTTGCGCGTGTTCGCTTGCTTCTATACTTTAAATTGTACTATACTGTTTCGTTTTTGAAAGTGCCAGTAGCCACTGTATTTTGTGTGCCAGTTCTTTTTTTGCTTTCCGCAGCGAGTAAGCTTTTCAAAATCGCAAGTCACTCGCAGAGGCGTGCCTCCGATTCAAAGGAATAGTTGATGCGAATATGGTCTCTGCCGCCATTTTTGAACGGATAAAAGACATAGCCCGGCAGCAGCGCCAGTCCGTTTTGGTATGCCTGTCTGATGAAATCTTTGCTGTCGATACCGTCCGGCAGGCGGCACCAGATGTAGACGCCGCCGCGCGGCCTTTGATAGCGGACACCCAGCGGCTCCATATCATCGAGCGCCCGGCAGACCAGCTCCTGCTTGCGTGCATAGCTTTGCCGAAACGCCTCCAGCAGCTCATAATATCTGCCGTTGCTCAGATAGTGCGCGATGAGCTTCTGCGCCAGCCAGTCTACGGACATCATGCGGACGGAAACCAGATAGGACAGACTCTGGATCAGACCGCGATCTGCCACGACAAAGGCGAGACTCAAACCCGGCATGAAAGTCAGAGAAAAGGAGTAAATGTAGATGATATTATCCTCCGTATCGAACGCTTTGATCGGCGGCAGCTTTTCGCCTGTGTAAACCAGCTCCGAAGCCGCGTCCTCCTCGACGATCGGAATCCGGTGGCGATTGGAGATTTCGATCACTTTTTTGCGCCGTTCCAAGGAAAGGATGCTTCCTGTCGGATCGTGAAAGCTGGCGTTGATGTAGATCAGCTCCGGCTCATGTGTCGTCACCAGCCGCTCCAGCGCGTCCACATCCATGCCGTCCTCGTCAACCGGCACCGTCATAATGTGTGCGCCTGCCAGCTCCATCGCGCGGTAAGCGTCCGGCGATACCGGCTCTTCCATGATAACCGTATCACCGGGCTTAAGCAAAAGCATGACGACGAAATCGAGCGCCTGATTGGTCTCTGTGAGAATTTGAATTTGTCCGGTCGTGGCGTGCACGCCCTTCGTGCTGAGCAGAGACACGATCTTCTGACGGAGCATGCGGTCGCCCTTGAACGGGCTGTAAAAATACTGTGTTCTGCCCTCCTCCGCAATCAGCGAAGACAGGACACGCGCCAGTTCTTCCTTGTCGTAAATACCGGGGCTGGCGATGCCGCTGCCCATGGAGATGACATGCTTGTCACCGAAGCGCTGAAACAGGTCGTCAAAGGTGACCTCCATGTCCTGGTATTCGTCCTTGATGCGCGCTTTCCAGTTGACTTTTTTCTTTTTGGGCTCCTTCTTCGCGGCGCTGCGGCGTGTCTCCATCCGCGTCCGCTGCGCGGTTTCTCCGGCGTGCACCAGATAACCGATGCCCTGCCGCGCGTCTATCAGCTCCTCTGCTTCGAGTTCGTTATATGCCTTTGCGACAGTATTGCGATGTACGCCCATCTGCTTTGCCATCAGGCGTTCGGAGGGCAGCACGCTGCCCGGCGCGCGCTTGCCGGAGAGGATCTCCGCTTTGATCTCATCCGCCAGTCTGCGGTAGACCGGGATCTTGTTTCCTTGCTCTGTTTTCATTTCTTTCCCCTGTCGCATCCCTTCGCTGTACCGACCGCCGGATTTCACTTTGTTCTGTGGGTCTCCTGTTTTTGCGGTGGCTTCTGCCCATGAAACTGATAATAGCAGACCTCCAGCCTGCCGTTATACAGTTTGCGTCTGCGGTCTGCGGGGCGCCCAAACGCCTTGGCTTCGATGCTCTTATCCGCAGTGATGGCAAAGAGTGACCAGCTCGGATGTGCGGTAAAAAACGCCCGGTACACCTCGTAGATGCGGTCGATACTCCTGCGGTCGCCGATCCGCTCGCCGTAAGGTGGATTCGTCACCAGAACACCGCGCTCGCTGTGGGTATACGCATTGCTGTCCGCAAGCGCCGCCGCGATGTCCGCGTTCCGAAAGACGATACAGTCGTCCACGCCCGCTTCTTCCGCGTTCTCACCCGCTGCCTTGACCGCCTTTGGGTCGATGTCCGATGCGTAGATCATCAGCTTGCAGCTCTGATCGATCGCCGCGAAAGCTGCCTTGCGTTCTTCTTTCCAGAGTGCGGCCGGGATCGCTTCCCATTCCTCGCTCACAAAGCTGCGGCTGATGCCCGGCGCGATATTGCGGCCGATCATCGCCGCCTCGATCGGAATTGTGCCGGAGCCGCAGCAGGGGTCGACAAGGATCCGATCCTTTTTCCAAAAGGAAAGCAATACCATTGCCGCCGCCAGCGTCTCCTTGATCGGCGCCTCGACGCTCGACTGCCGATAGCCGCGCTTGTGCAGTCCCGGTCCTGTCGTGTCGAGGGTTACGGTCACGCGATTTTTAAGTAATGTGATCTTAATATCGTACAGCGCCCCGCTTTTTTCAAAATGCTCGATGCCGTAGCATTCCTTCAGCTTCTCGATGATCGCTTTTTCGGCAACGGACTGACACGCCGGCACGCTCGAAAGCTTGGACTTGACGGAAGAGCCATTGACAATGAATTTGCCTGTCGGTGGAATCCATGTTTCCCAGTCGATCGCCTTGACCTGCTGGAACAAATCCTCAAATTCCAAGGCTTCAAACTCTGCCATTTTAATCTGCACCCGATCTGCGGTCCGCAGCCAGAGGTTGGCGCGCACCACCGCACGCTCATCGCCCAGGAATGTGATCTTGCCGTCCTCCGATCGGAGAATCTTGTAGCCGAGCGCCTCAAGCTCGCGCTTTGTTGTCGCTTCCAGTCCGAAGGTCGTTGCTGCAATGATTTCTAATTTCATAGTACTTCTGTCTCTCTTTCTCTCCGTTTGTGTACGCAGGGGCGCTGATGCGCACGCGCGCTTGTTCGTGCGCCTTTCCCGCTGCGCATTTTACTGCTGCCCGCCGTCTGCCTTTTGTCCGCGCTGACAAAAACAGCGTCCCAAAACGGGACGCTGCAATCTGCTTACAGGTACGGTGCTCTGCGGTTCAGCGCATTGCTCTCGAGCTTATCCAGAATATCCAGTGACTTTCCTGTGCCGATAGCCACGCAGGACTTCGGGTCCTCTGCGATGATGACCTTGATGCCGGTACGCTCCTGGATCCGTTTGTCGATGCCGTACATCAGCGCACCGCCGCCCGTCACGATGATGCCGGAATTGCTGATGTCCGCAGCGAGCTCCGGTGGCGTGCGTTCAAGCACGTTGTGTACTGCCTCACAAATCGTAAACAGCGGTTCCTCAAGCGCCTCCATCATTTCGTCGGAGGTGATCTCCACGCTCTTCGGCAGCCCGGTCACCAGATCGCGGCCGCGGCATTCTCTGCTGATCGTTTCCTCCCGCGGATAAGCGGTGCCGATGGTCAGCTTCAGATCCTCGGCAGTTCGTTCACCGATATATAACTTATGCACCTTGCGCATATACTTGATGATGGACTCGTCAAACTTGTCGCCTGCCATCTTGACCGAAGTGCTGGCAACGATGCCGCCCAGCGAGATGACTGCGATGTCGGTCGTACCGCCGCCGATGTCGATGACCATGACGCCGTCCGGCTTTGCAATATCAATACCCGCGCCGATGGCTGCCGCAACCGGCTCTTCCATCAGATACACGTCCTTGCCGCCTGCCTGCGTCGCGGCTTCTCTGACCGCACGCTTCTCGACTTCCGTCACACCGCTCGGCACGCAGACCATGATCTTCGGCTTGAAGAAGCGACCGCTGCCGCAGGTCTTGCGGATAAAATATTTGAGCATTCTTTCGGTAATATCGTAATCGGAAATCACGCCGTCGCGCAGCGGTCTGACCGCAACGATATTGGCAGGCGTTCTGCCGAGCATCTGTCTTGCCTCTTCCCCGACTGCCAGAATCTCGTCGGTATCGTTGTTGATCGCGACAACAGACGGCTCATTGAGAACGATTCCCTTTCCTTTGATGTATACAAGCACATTGGCTGTACCCAAATCTATCCCAACTTCTGATGCGAATCCCATAATCTATCTATCTCCTTTTTACTGTTATCATTATCATATACACTTTTAGCAATATTATATAAAATTTTTAATGCTTTTTCAATTTATTTCTGCGAAAAACATCGAGAAGTTTGTGTGAAGACGGGTTTATCTGCGCGCTCTTCTGTGTTATGATGTTATGAAAGCAAGCAAATCAGAGTAAACAAATCCGTAATTGAGAAAACAAGGAGTGTCTGCGATTCATGAAAACCCATGCCATCATTCCGATCTTCATTTCGCATCGGGGCTGTCCCAATGACTGCGTCTTTTGCAACCAGAAGAAAATCACCGCGCGCGCGGGCGATGTCACACCAGCCGACGTGTCGAAAACTGTCGAAACTTGGCTGACAACGCTCGGAACCCTTGAGCCGCAAGAGATCGAGCTTGCCTTCTTCGGCGGCTCCTTTACCGGAATCCCGCTCGAGGAACAGACCGCTTTCCTGCAGATCGCCAAGACTTATAAAGATGCCGGACGCATCGGCAAGCTTCACCTTTCCACGCGCCCCGACTATATCTCCCCGCAAATCTTAGACAACCTCAAGACTTACGGCGTCGATGTCATCGAGCTCGGGGTACAGTCGTTCGACGAGGAGGTCCTGCGCCTTTCCGGTCGCGGGCATCCTGCCGATATCGTCTATCAAAGCGCTGCGCTGATCAAGGACTATGGCTTTACCCTCGGCATCCAGCTGATGGTCGGTCTGCCCGGCGACACCCTAGAGAAAGATATTTTCTCGGCAAAGGAAACGGTCAAAATCGCGCCGCAGCTCGCGCGCCTGTATCCGACGGTCGTGCTCCGCGATACCGCGCTCTATGACGCCTGCCGGTCCGGGACCTATACGCCGCTTGCGGAGGCGGAAGCAGTCGAACGGACCAAGGCGATGTACGAGATCTTAGACCGCGCAGGGATCAACATCATCCGCGTCGGTCTCAAATCCAGCGATATCATGGCGGGCGAGACCGCCTTTCATCCGGCGTTCCGGCAGCTCGTCGAGGGAAGCATCGCCCGCGACCGTCTGGAGATGCAGCTTGCCGCCCTGCTCGCATCCCCTGCCGCGCCGGACCTGCAGAACCGATCCGCAGCCGCGTCATCTGCCGTCCGGACAAGCGCAGCCCTGCCGCAGCCCTGCCGCGCCGTCGTTTTCTCTGCAAACACAAGGTCCTACAATCATCTCTTCGGACACCGCGCCTGCAACCGCGCGTATTTCGCAGAGAAATATCCGAACATTGCGATCCGCTATGCCTGCGATGATTCGCTTTTGGATGGAATTTATCGAGTAACGCCTGCTGCCCCGTCCGAAACTTAGGCAAAAAAGATTGCCTGCATCCGCAAACTGCGGTATAATGAGGAGATAAAATCCGTACACAAAATATAAAGGAGACAATAGATTATGAAAGCAGTCGTCACTGTCATCGGCAAAGACACCGTCGGTATCCTTGCCAGCACCGCGCAGACCTGCGCACAAAAAAACGCGAACGTACTCGAAGTTACCCAGTCCATTCTGGACGGCTATTTCTGCATGGTCATGGTCATCGACATCAGCCGGATGACCTGCGAGATCGAAGCCTTGCATCAAGATATCAAGGCTGCGGTGCCGGATATGGTCGTTCACGTCATGCATGAAGACATCTTTAACTCCATGCACAGAATTTAGAATCGGAGGGAAAGCACAGCTATGGTTAATTTTAACGACATCATGGAAACCATTACGATGATCCAGGAAGAAAACCTCGACATCCGGACCATCACGATGGGCATTTCCCTGCTCGACTGCGCAGACAGCGACATCGACCGCGCCTGCGAAAAGGTCTACAACAAGATTTACACAAAAGCAAAGGATCTGGTCGCGACCGGCGAAAAGATCGAAAAGAAATACGGCATTCCGATCGTCAACAAGCGCATCAGCGTCACGCCGATCGCTATGCTGGTCGCCGTCAGCGGCGGCGATCCGGTCAAATACGCCAAAACGCTTGACCGCGCCGCCAAGGACGTCGGTGTCAACTTTATCGGCGGCTACAGTGCGCTGGTACAGAAAGGCTTCAGCGCCGGAGACCGCGCGCTGATCGAATCCATCCCGCGTGCGCTCGCAGAGACGGACTTCGTCTGCTCCTCCGTCAACATCGGCTCCACCAAGGCCGGCATCAACATGGATGCCGTCGCCATGATGGGCAAGGTCGTGCGCGAAGCCGCAGAACTGACCAAGGACCGCCAGTGCATCGGCGCTGCCAAGCTGGTGGTATTCTGCAACGCGCCGGAGGACAACCCGTTCATGGCAGGCGCGTTTCATGGTGTCGGTGAGCCGGACGTGGTGCTCAACGTCGGCGTCTCCGGTCCTGGCGTCGTACGCGCCGCCCTGACTAAGCTGCCGGAGGACGCGCCGCTGCACGAAGTCGCGGAGCTCATCAAAAAAACAGCCTTTAAGATCACCCGCATGGGGCAGCTTGTCGGCAGTGAAGCCTCTCGCATGCTCGGTGTCCCCTTCGGCATCATCGACCTTTCGCTCGCGCCGACCCCGGCTGTCGGCGACTCCGTCGCGTATATCCTCGAAGAAATCGGCCTTGAGCAATGCGGTACGCATGGTACGACTGCCGCGCTGGCGATGCTCAACGACGCAGTCAAAAAAGGCGGCGTGATGGCATCCTCCTCTGTCGGCGGCCTGTCCGGTGCTTTCATTCCGGTGACGGAAGATGCCGGCATGATCGCCGCGGCTAGAAGCGGCTGTTTGGAGATCGAAAAGCTGGAAGCCATGACTGCGGTCTGCTCCGTCGGTCTGGATATGATCGTCATTCCGGGTGAGACCCCTGCGGAGACGATCTCTGCCATCATCGCGGACGAGGCGGCGATCGGCATGGTCAATTCCAAGACGACCGCGGTCCGCGTGATTCCTGCCATCGGTCTCGCCGAGGGCGAAGAACTGGACTTCGGCGGTCTTTTGGGCAATGGTCCGGTCATGAAGCTGCACACCCAGTCCTCCGCCAAGATGATCCACCGCGGCGGCAGGATTCCTGCCCCGATGCAGAGCCTTAAAAACTAAGTAATCTACGGAGTAACAGCGTCGGCGTGAGCCCGGCGTCAATATTGCATGAAAGGAGCATGCGCGAAATGCCGCAATGACGGCGACGCGCTATATGTCATGGATCAAGCGGCTTCCCGCGGGGCGCGCAGCGCTGCAGGGTTCCTGCCGAATATGAAATGAGGATTTTATTTACATGAACATTGTAACTTATGCCGCACAAAATATGAAACCATTTCAAGATCAGGCTTTCCATTCTGTGGACAGCCTGATTCTGTCTTGCGTCGTTTATATGCACTTTCCGCGCGCCAATCCTGCGCTCTGCGATTGGGACGGCGTTCCTCTGCCCGCGCTTTTTCACGCGGAAGATTTCGACACAATCTTTGAACATGTCTATGACGCGCCGGCAAGCAAGGAACTGCTGACCGCGCTGGTTGCCAGTCCCCGCTTCCGCGAGATCCGCGTAAAGGGCTATGTTCAGCAGAGCGATCGCTCTACTGAAAAACAGTTTGCCGCCATGACCTTTGATCTGCCGGACGGCTCGTCATATATCGCGTTCCGCGGAACGGATGCCACGATCGTCGGTTGGAAAGAAGATTTTAATATGGCGTTCCAGTATCCGGTCCCGTCACAGGCGGAAGCCGCGGACTATCTGAACGAAGCCGCCCGTCACTGCCGCGGTAAGCTGTATGTCGGCGGGCATTCCAAGGGCGGCAATCTGGCCGTTTACGCTGCCGCTAACTGCCGGCCGGATGTGTCGGCGCGGCTGGCTCGTGTCTTTTCACACGACGGACCGGGCTTCCTCGAACAGGCGCTGCAAAGCGAGGCTTTCCGTCAGGTACTTCCTAAAATTGAAAAAACACTGCCGCAGTCTTCGATGATCGGCATGCTGCTGGAACACCAAGAAAACTATAAAATCGTCAAAAGCAGCAGCATCAGCATCTGGCAGCACAATCCGTTTTCGTGGGAAATCAACGGGGATGATTTTAGCTACCGCTCAGAGCTGACCGGAGATGCCCGCTACCTCAACGCGACGCTGAATCAGTGGATCCGCGCCATGTCGGCGGAGGAACGCGCTCAGCTGGTCGACACCATTTACGGCCTGATCGATCTGGACAACATCGCTACCTTCGCACAGCTGCGTGCTGAATGGCAGACGAGTTTTCCGGAAATCTTCCGGAGCTTTTCCGGTCTGAGTCCGCAGAATAAGGCTTTTCTGCTGCAGATGCTTAAAGAGCTGGCATCGATGGGCATTAAAAATTTTCCTGAGTTATTCGAATGAAACGGAGAAATAAAATGACGACGAACAAAGAGACAGAATTTTCGTGCGTGGACTGTCACGTGCAAAAGTGTGAAAAAAGGCCGGACGGCAGCGGTTCGCGAGAGGGATTCCCGCAGTTTTGCGTAACGCCGGAGATCCGCGGTGAGCAGAAAGAGGAACTTCTAAAAATTTACAGTGAAGCAAAGAACGCGCAGATTATGAAAGCTGCCGCTGAAGTCGAGTTTGAAGGCTACGGACAGCTTACCAGAGTCCAGGAGATCATGGAGTTCGCGCGCAAAATCGGCGCGCGTAAGATCGGCATTGCCACCTGTGTGGGTCTGATCCGAGAAAGCCAGATCTTTGCGGAGGTTCTGCGAAAGCACGACTTCGAGGTTTACGGCATGGCCTGCAAGGTTGGGCAGATTCCCAAGACCGAGGTCGGCATTCCCGCAGAATGTGAAGCGGTCGGCGTGACGATGTGCAATCCGATTCTGCAGGCGCGAAAACTCAATGAGGCCGGTACAGAGCTCAATGTCGTTGTCGGACTGTGCGTCGGTCACGACAGCCTGTTCTACAAATACGCGGAGGCTCCGACAACCACGCTGATCACCAAAGATCGTGTACTTGGGCATAATCCGGTCGCCGCGCTTTATACCGCCAGGACTTACTACAGCAAACTGTTGGACAAAAGTGCGCATAACGAAATATAGATTTCTACGCACACATCTCGCGCATGCGTGACGCTCCGCAGGGTGCTTTTGTCGATATTCCGGAACTATCGCTGGGCGATAGCTCCTACATAATCAAGAAACATGCATACAGGAATGTATGCGCGATCTTATCAGGAGGTGCTTTCATGACAGAAGAAGAAAAAATCTTTGCCGGCAAGATGTTCGACCCACGCAAGCCGGAACTCAAGGATTTGAAACACCGCGCACATGAAGCCTGCCGCAAATTCAACAGCATGGACGAATATGACCCGTCCAGACAGCAGCTGCTTCGCGACATCCTCGGCGGTGTCGGCAAGACCTGCTACTTCCAGGGCCCTGTGCAAATCAACTACGGCAGCCATCTTTTCATCGGCGAAAATTTTTTTGCCAACTTCAATCTGACCGTCATGGATGATGCGCGCGTCTATATCGGCGACAATGTCGCGATTGGTCCGAATGTTTCCATTATGGCAACCAATCATCCGCTGATTGCCGCAGAGCGCATGGGGCTGGACGCAGACGGCAAAACCACGATGGCAGAGTACGCGGAGGAAATCCATATCGGCAGCAATGTCTGGATTGCTTGTAATACGGTCATCATCGGCGGGGTGCATATCGGCGACAATGTCGTCATCGGCGCAGGCAGCGTGGTCACCAAAGATATTCCCTCCGGCTTTCTGGCGTACGGCAACCCTTGTAAGCCTATCCGCCCGATTACGGAAGCAGACAGCAAACGGCATTTGATTCTCCCGGAGGATTTGGAGCATTTTTGCTATCAGGTGTAAACACGCTGCGCATATGCAGCGCCGCCGGGCACACCCGTACGGACAAACGGACGCAGCACGAAAGCAGAGATTTCTATGCGCACATGGCGCTCGCCCATGTGCACCGCTTTGCAAGGTGCCTTGGTCGTGATTTTGGAAATAGCGCACATCGCGCTATTTCCTGCATATACAAAAAGTGCTTTCCCATCGCTGCAGCGGTGAGAAAGCGCTTTTTGATTAAAGATTGTTTTGAATTATTTTTTGAAATGATCCCACTGGGATTATCTTTCAAATGCGTAGCCGTTGCCTTCGTCGATCATCAGTGTCAGTACGCTGTTGTCTTCCAGCACGTAAGCGTACAGGACGGAACCGTCCTCAAAGGTTACCATGCCTGTCCAGGAACCATCCTCCTGAATCTGTGCTGCATCTTCGCCTAAGCTTGCAGGATCGATTTCTTCCCAGGTGCAAGCACTGTCATCCCCGTCAACAGTCAGTGTACAGGTACCATCTTCGTTGAATACTGCGCTGATCACACCGCTTTCCAATTCAGAGGTTTCGCCATCCTGCATGATGTGTGTTGCATTCCAGCTGCCTACGATCGTCGGTTCTGCCGGCGTATCCGCATCTGTACCTGCGTCATCTCCGCCGCAGCCGGTTGCAAAGAGAGCCATTGCAACAAACAAAGCGAGTAATAATAACATTCCTAACTTACGATTTTTCATGATTTTTTCTCCTGTCTTTTCATGTTTTTTGTGAAGTATTCTGCCCTCCCGCGTTCGCCAAAGGACAAGGCGCGTCGGACCGCAACGTATGCGCGGAAGCTACTGCTTCCTTTTCCCGATCAGAATCAATTATACGATATCACAAAGTGAAATGCAATAGCTGTGGGACGAAAGACCATATAGCGTGTCGAAAAATCGGTTTTTTGTTTTTCAAATCCACAAATTACCAGGAACCGCCACCTCCACCGCCGAAACCGCCGCCGGAAAATCCGCCGCCGCTGCTCGAAAATCCGCCGCCGCTACCGCTGTCGCCGCCATCCGGGATCGCGATCTCGATATGGCTCTCTGCTGCATGATAACAGTCACGCATCATGCTGTTGAACATCCACGCGTTGAACAGCGTGCTGTCCTCATAGCCGACATACCAATCCGGCTGGACGATCGTGATCTTCTCGAAGTTCTTCGCCCACTTATCCGTCAAGCCCATGACATAGGCATAAGGCAGGACATTGAAAAAATACGCCGGATCCTGTTCCACCAGCTGATTGATCCGGTCAAGCTCTGCGCTCTCGATGAACTGTCGGAGTCCCAGCACCTTACCCAAGGTCTCTGCACTCTGCTTCGTGCGCTTTTCCATCATGACGGTACAGAACTCTGCGACCACCAGGCTGATCAGGCATACGCCGCCGACGACCACGCTGGAAAATTCCATCCCAAAGGCCGCCGCACAGATCACTGCGCCAATCAGGTTCACGATCCACAGCGCAGTTCTTCTGCTGACAGACTTCGTGCGCGAAACTGCGAGCGATTTACGCTGGAAATACAGCAGCACCAGCAGACTGGCAATCATGAGCAGACCGCCTAAGATGCCGCCTGCTACGCCCGGCGCAAATTGACCGTTGTACAGCCCTGTGAAGACGACCACGACAGTCAGCACCAAAAAGCAGAATGCGCAGCCGAGCAGCTGCAGCAGCGTAGAGAGCAGACTGATCTGTGCATGCTTGCTGCGGTAAAGACCCGCAAGCTGCTCGCTTGCCGTCATATAGGCCTCGCCGAATTCCTCATCCAGATCCTCAAGCTGCACATCGCCGTATTTCCCGAAGAGACCGTCGAACAGCGTCCGCGCGAATTTCTTTTCGGTCTGCGGAATCTCGCATTGCTTATGTAAGGTAAATTTCTTTTTGTTCGTTTGCTCGATCGTCAGATAACCCTGTTCTGCGAAGTACAAAATCATCGAGATCAAGTCCTTCTTGTCCGCCGTACCGTCCAGCACATAGCCGACCTCAGCCGGGGTCATGCCCTGCGGCGGATAAAATTCCACTGTAGGTACCATATGCGGATCGCGCCCGAAGAGAAACCACAAGAGCAGCAGCAGTACCGCGAATGCCTGCACGATCGTCAGAACCGCAGTCTTGGTCCAGTCATAATTCATCTGCCCTTCCCAGTAGCCCTCCGGTAAATTGCAGAAAATGGTGATGCCCTCTCCTTTGGACATATCCCGTCCGCTGATGATCATCGTCTGTGTTGTTTCGTCATAATCCCAGACAACATCGCCTTGCAGCGTTTCACTGCCGTAGCTGCCTGCGTAGACCTCGATCGCATCCGCATCGACAGGCTTTGGCAGGTGTACAGTGATATCTGCGCGCTCGATTGCAGTCTCCCAGTTGGTCGGCAGTACATCCAGATACATAAAGTCCTTTGTCGTATCCTTGTCATCGACGATACGCATGCGATAACCGAAGGTAAAGGTCTGGTCTCCGGTCACCGTACTGTCCGCATCGCCAATCTGAAAAATCTCGCAGCCGTCCTCCGCATAGGTCTCATACGGCCAGTCCTCGACCCATTGCCGATCGATATGCGGGGCTCTCTGCCCTTCCATCCCGTCAAGCGGGATATAACGGTAGATGCCATGCTGCGGTTTGTCATAATCCACCTCAATGGTTTCCGTAAACAAATAGCTGTTGTCTACCCCGACCTCCACGTCGACGGTGTATGCAGTCGTCGTATAGCCGAACGCCGTCTCCGCGCACAAAAGCACCAGCAGCAATGCAGGCAGTAAAATCCTGTTCCATCTTGTCATGTTCGTCATGCACCACACCTGCTAGCTGAAGCTGACCTTCACGTTTTCGCGTTCCTCTGCCGCGTTGACCTCGAACATCGGCTTCTTCTCGAAGTGGAACATCGATGCGATCAGGTTAGACGGGAAAACCTCACATTTCGTATTGAACTGTTTGACCACAGCATTGTAGTACTTGCGGGAGTTTGCGATATCGTCCTCGATCGCCTTGAGCTGATCGGACAGCTCCAGGAAGTTCTGGTTTGCTTTCAGATCCGGATAGCTTTCCGTCAGCGCAAACAATGATTTGAGCGTGCCTTGCAGCACATTCTCTCCGGCGATCTTCGCCTCCGGGCTGGTCGCGTTCTGCGCCATATTTCTCGCCGCGATGACCTTTTCGAGCGTCTGGCTCTCATGCGCCGCATAGCCCTTGACAGTCTCCACCAGATTCGGGATTAGGTCATATCTCTTTTTGAGATAGACATCCATCGTCGCAAATGCTTCATCGCAGTTGTTCTTCAGGCGAATGAAGCCGTTGTACATGACAACGAAGATGATAACCAATAAAATTACAATTCCTAAAACAATTAACAACATTTTTTCTCCTCCTATCGTTTCATCTTTATATCTAAGCAAGCCGCCAGTCGATCTCGCTCTGCCCGGTCAGGGACAGGAATCGATTGGCGATGCTGAAATATCTCCCTCCGAAAAATCCGTTATACGCAGACAGCGGGCTTGGGTGCGCCCCCTCCAAAATCAGATGGTCCGCGTTGGTGATCAGCGCCTTCTTGGATTTGGCGTTCGCGCCCCACAGGATAAACACCATCGGCTTTTGCCGCTCGTTCAGCAGGGCAATGATACGATCTGTAAAAATCTCCCAGCCCTTGTCCTTGTGCGAGTTCGGCATGCTTTCGCGGACAGTCAGGGAAGTATTGAGCAGCAGAACGCCCTGCTCCGCCCAAGGTCTGAGATAGCCCTGCGGCGCCGATGGGATCCCGAGGTCGCTCTCGAGCTCCTTGTAGATATTGACCAGCGACGGCGGCAGCTTGACACCCTGGTTGACCGAAAAGCACATGCCATGCGCCTGCCCCGGCTGATGGTAAGGGTCCTGCCCCAGGATCACGACCTTCGTATCCGCATAGGAGGCCGCACGCAGCGCGTTGAAAATATCCCCGCGCGGCGGATATACCGTATAGTTTGCGTATTCCTCTGTCAGAAACGCCTCCAGCTTCCGGTAATAGCCCTTTTCAAATTCCTCCGCGAGCAGCGCGTCCCAGTCATTGCCGATCTTGGTCATAAAAAATCTCTGCTCCCTCCCACATGTTCCGCGGCGGCGATCTCCGGCTGCCGCCGCATTCTTCTTTTTCATCTTACCATATCCCGCGCCTCGCCGCAATGCTGAATTTTGGCAAAAAAACTGTGCAGAGGTCATGCGCCTGCCCGGCGGCTCCTTCTGCACAGTTTTTTCTGCAGGAAATATTATCTGACGATATTTCCGAAATAACGACAAAGCGTCTTGCGGCATGCCTGTCATACCTGGCAGACATGCCGCTGCTGCACAGCTGATTCCATCCATCAACCGAAGCGGCAGCCGCGTTTGTCCTGCTTCATTTTCGTTTTCTTTACGAAGCGGTACTTATGAAGCTTCGTGCACCGCCTGATCGGCGCTCACTCAGCACTGCACACGCTTGACCGCGCTGTAAGCTCCGTAGAGCTTCTTGCCGTTGACGGTCTTGTAAGCGCGGACCTTGACATAATAGGTCTTGCCTTTTTTAAGATTGGTCACGGTCTTGGTCAGCGTCTTGGAGCCACTGGTCGTCACGCGCTTGACGTTTTTGCTGAACTTTTTGTCGGTCGCGCAGACGATCTGATAGCCGGAAACCTCTGCTGTCTTGCCGCTCTTTTTCGTCACATAATCGGTATTGACCGCAGCCTTTTTCCAGCTGGCCTTGATCTTACCGCTGCCCGCCTTCGCTGCCTTGGAGAGCGCAGCCTTCGTCGGCACAGTCTTGTAAAGCTGTGCCAGCGCATAGTACGCCTGCTCGGTCGACATCTGGTTGACCGTCGCATCATAGCCGTCGCTCGTCGACTCGTTGACATGGCGGAAGCCGCCGACCTTTTCATCGTAGAAGCTCATCAGTGCATCGACCACCGTATTGCCGTTTTTAATGAAGCGTGTATCGGTATACGGATTGATACCGCAGGCCGTCAGCGCCATGATCGCCCAGGCGCAGCTCTCTGAAGTGTAATTGCCGCCTCTGCTGGTGTATAGAAAACCGCCGTCTGCCGTCTGGCAGTCTGCCACGTTCTGCAGACCGCGTTCGATGGCTTTTTTGACCTTTGCTTGTTTTGCATACGGTGCCAGCGAGAACAGAGCCATACACGTCATATCGATGGTAGAAACGTTGGCGCTGTCCTTCGGCGCAACATCCCAGCCGCCGTCATCGCGCTGGTTTTCAACGATATAATCTACAACTGCCTGTCTGGTATTCTGTGTTGCCGGTTTCCCGCCGAATTCCTGCCCCTCCTTGATCTGCGGGATTGCATAATTGCCCGCGTCCAGCGAAGCCAGCACCCAGATCGGACCGTTCATATTCTGCCAGAGTGCGCGTTCCTTGCACGCATACGCGTCCAACAGGTTGACACCTGCCACATTGGTCACATCCAGCCCTGCAGCCGCATAAGCCATGATGACCCGGCTGTAATCGGTCGTCGCGCGGTCGTGGAACTCTCCCGGTACCCCGCGATAACCGGCTGTCAGAACTTTCTCGACTTCTTTTTGATAAGCTGCCAAATAAGCATCGCTCATCTCATACCCCGCATTGGCAAGACCGTAGATGACCCATTCTCCGCCGATCGAGCTGAACGTCGGCTGCGGTGTTGTCCGATAGAGATAGTCGCCGGTCTTGACAAAGGCAGCCTGCGTCTCCGCCGCCGCAGCCGCTGCAGCGACACCCGTACTGCCGCATAGCATCGTGAAGCTGACTGCCAGAACCAGCAGCAGACTCAAAAATTTCCTTGCTCTTTTTTTCATATTCTTCTCCATTTTCCCTTTCTAATATTGCACTGCGTGCTGCATGCTCCATGCACAAACGCACAGGCGCCGCATGCAGTCTGCTGCCGTATCAGCCCATCCACTCGTCCGCGCCGACGTCCGTACCCAGTCCCTCACAGGTGTAGCACCAGACGATCACGTCACCGTCCCTGAGATAATAGGAGGAACAGCCGTAATTCGGGAACCAGTTGTTGACCTTGTACATCCAGCCGCTCTGCGGACCGCCGTCAAACTCATACAGATAGTTGATGCCCTTGATGTAATTCGACTCAAACATCGGCGTGTAGCTGAAATCCAGCTGAATATCGTTGTTCCTGCACAGCGTGTTCAGCGCATCGAACACCGTATTGTCCGTCGTGCCCTTGTAGGTCGACGTCTTGAGGATCACGCCGTCCGTCGGGATATAGTCCTTGATAGCCGGATTCTCCAGTCTGTCCATGTCCCGGGAAAGCGTGTCGCAGCGGATCTCGAGCGTCACCGTCACATTCTCCGGCACCTCCGGCTTCAGTGCGCGGTTGCCGTCATTGGAGGCGGTGAAATCGTCCTTGTTGTCCACTTTGATATCCTTGGCATCCAGCTTCTTCTTCTCCGCTTCCGTATATTTTTTTGTCGGTTTGGTTTTCTCCTTGCCCGTACCTGCTTGGCTCTTGCCCTTGTCTGCGGACTTGTCCGTATCGCCGCCCGCCGTTTCGCTGCCGTCCTGTCCCTCTGCGTCTGCGCCACTGCCGTCAGCCTGTGCCGCGCCGTCCGCATCGCCGGAGCCGTCCTGCGCGTCCGGATTTTCTCCGGTCTGATCAGTATTGACCACAATCTCTCCCTGTCCGTCCGGCAGCTTCGCATTGCGATCCTCCAGCTTGAAGCTGAGCGCGGCAGAGACCACGATAACCAGTGCCAACGCCGTCAAGGCGTATTTTTTGAGCCGCTTCCTACGCATGCCGACCATTAAGTCTTTTTTATCCTGTTCCTGCATCCGTCTCCCCTTTCTTTTCCCGTTTGTTTCTATCATATTATAGCAATTTTTTGCGCCCTTGGCAAGGCACTGCTTTGCGCTTCTCCATATACCGGCTCCCCTATATACAAAGGCTGCAGAGCATCCCGTGCCCCGCAGCCCATTGTAAACCGCACGCCCGCGCCTGCGCAGGAAATGCTACCGATGTCACGCATCAGCCAACAACGCCACAAGCGATTTTAACAAGCATTTTACTTGTTCCAAGTGCGGCTCGCATACCTACACTGCTTCAGCGCCGTCTTGGCTGCCAGCTTACCGCTTGCATCATAAACGCGAACCTGCACCTTGTAGAAGTACTTCGTACCTTTCTTACCGCTTGTGCTGGTGTAGGTGCTCGCCTTTTTCGTCACTGCTGCTTTGTAGCCTGCAGCTTTCTTCGTCGAACGATAGAAACGATATTTCACCGTATAGCCTGCATCTTTGAGCTGGCTGATGATCTCCTTGTCCTGCTTGTCGAGTCTCGTCGTTACTTTGACGTTCTTCTTCGCTGTCTTTGCAGAACGTGCTGCCAGTGTCAGCTTGGCGACAAGCGCTTTTACATCGACCGTCGGTTCTTCCGCGGCGTCCAGACCCACTTCGTCCGCATCCACAATCGCAAAGGTCGAGAAGTGTGGCGTCATGAATTCGTAATACTGCTTGCCGCCAACTGTCAGTACCTTGCCTGCCAGCTGCTCGATTGTGCCGTCATCTGCGATGTGAATCGCTGCGACTTTCTTGCCGAGCAGACGGGAAACGAGTTCAACCACGACGGTCGCTTTACCCTTGTTGAAGTCAGAGATGATCTGATTGCCGGATTTTACTGTCAAGCTGATAACATGACCGTTTGCACCCGCTGCCTTCTTCTGCACCTCGGTCGGCTTCGCTACCTTGCTGACTTCCAGTGTAATCGTCGCGCCCTTTGCCGCGCCGAGTACGGTCTTGATCGTCTCCTGATCGAGCGTGACCTTGCCGTTTTCGGTGTTGACCGTCAGATCGGCATTGGTCTTGTCAGCCACATTCTTCACGAAGGTCACATCGAGCGTCAGCTGCACATTGTCCGCGCCCTTGCTGTCTGCCTTGCTGACCTCCAGCACGATCTCCGCGGACTTTTTCTCCGCCGCCTGCTTGATGATCTCATCGTGATGCTTGCTGTCTACCTTAACCGCAGCGACCGTCTCCTTCGTACCGTCCGCATTGGTCTTTTCACTTACCTTCACATCCGTCGGTGCGGTGGTGGTTGCAGAGCCGGAAGCGCCGGAGGTGGTGACGTCACTCGTCTGCTCACCCATGCCGCTCGCGCCCGGTACGGTCGTCCAGTTCTTCGTATAGAATACCTCAATATCGTCGCCGTTGTGCAGCGGATACTGTGCCAGATACACACTTGGCAGCACGCCGTTCACGCGATACATCCAGCCGGAATCCTTGCCCTCTGTAAACTCGCCGACCGCAGTGCCGTTCGGTTTGGTGATCTGGTACACATAGCTGCCTCTTGCCGCATAAGTATAGTTATTTTCCTTCAGCACACTTTGGAAAACATCGAAGGCCGTACTGCCCTCGCTGATCCCGCTGTAGCTTTTCTTTGCGATCCAGTTGCCGTCGTTGCCGTTGAGTGTGAAGCTGACAGTCAGTTTTTCTTCGACTGTGCCTGTCTGCGTCGGCGCAGTGCCTGCAACGATTAGGTCTGCACGGACCTCCTGATAATATAACGGGGCAAGTGCTGCGTAGGCCGCATATTTTGTTGCATTTTCCTTGTACAGCTTGCCGTACTTGCCGAGCGTTTCACTGGAAAGCGCACTGCTGATAGTAACGGCTTTGTTCTCTTTCTGTCTGCTGACCAGCAGATTTTCATGGGAAACCACAGCTGCGTTGGAGGACTTGAATTGTCTCCAGATCTCGAGTGTCTGCCAGCCGTCCAGAGCCTCCGGCACGATGCCATATCCTGCCATATCCTGCGTGCTGTACACCCACTGCAGGTTGCTGCCGTCCGCTGCAAAGCGCACTTCGGTGAAAGGCTTTAAGTCAGAAACGATTTTGTTTGCAGCTGTGTTGTCTGCCTTGATCCCGTCGAAGTAATGCGCTTTTGCCTGTTCCATCAGTCGCAGTTCGCTGTCGATTTCACTCTGTGTCAATGCCGGAACACGAACCTTGAACGTCTTAGAAGCGCTGACGCTGGTATTCTTGTCATAGATGCTGACCGTAACGTCCGCTGTGCCTGCAGCTTGATCGACCGCCGGTCTGATGACAGAGATACGCGCTGCATTATTGACGTCCGGTGCCTCCAGCAGGTCGCTGTTCGTTGTCGTCGTGATGACCGGATAATATTTGCCGTCCACGCCGAAATCTTTTGTGGTCGGGATCTTGATGTCGTTGCTTGCGGTATAGACGCCGCTTGTTTCGGTCAACGCCTTGCCTGTCACTGCATCGGTGATGCCCGCTTTCGCAAATCCGGCATCCAGCTTTGCCTGTAGGTCTGCGCGAATCGCCTCAGCCTGCGTCTCGCTGATTGCCTTGACGGTTACATCGTAAGTCAGATAAAGTACAATCGGTTCTTCACTGCCGATGGTGTCGTTCGTGCGTTGGAACGTAAACTTTGCTGTCAGCGTCACCTTCTGATCGGCTGCTCCCTGTTTCACAACGCCGACATATGGATCGAACAAGGTGTCTGCACTCGCCTGATTCTGATTGCTGATGCTGATGACCTGCTCGTTCGAGGAAGTCCACGAAATCTGTGTCCATTTCTTGCCGTCGACGACCTTCGGCAGCACGAGATTCTGCGTCACATTCGTAAGGTCGGTGTTTGTACCCCGGATGGTCTCCGCGGTTACCTTGTCGAGAATCTCTTCTCCCATCGTGCCTTTGACGTGTTCGCGGTTCCAGTAAAGAATGACCGGCACGTCCGCGTAATCATAGGTCACGCCGTCTTTGGCAAGCTCGAAAGTCACCTTGTAGCTGCCGAACCAGACACTGCGTTCTGTATTCGGGTCTGCGTAGAAGTATGTAATCGCGCCGTTTGCATCGCCTGCCTCTGCTGAGATTCCTGCGCCGCCGTATACCTCTTCTACCTTCTTGACCGTTGCGGTAATGCCCGTATGCCCTTTGGCTGCAAGTGCCGCCTGCAAAACCGCATTCACATTCGTGTCTTTCCCGCACACCGGATACATCGTGTAAGAATTGCCTAAGGCATCGACCGCAGCTTTGAGTGGTTTTTGCTTATCTGCAAGTTCTTTGTTGACCTCCTCCTGCGACCAAACTGTAATATCGAAGGTTCTGTTATAGAATACGTTATTATAGGTAAATTTCGCAGTCAGTTCGACAGTTTCTTTCCCTGCCTGCGGCAGCGTTACCGCGCCGGTTGCAGCGTTAATGAGTACATTGTTGCTGCTCCATGTGATGTTGGCTGTGACCCCATCTTTGCTGTGTGTCAATTTCAGTTCTAATGGTGTCGCCGCTTTGATGTCTGTCGGCAGGGCGAAAGCCGGGTCGTAAGCGACCGGATGAAGCTTGCCTTTGTCTGCGGATTCGACAGGGGTAGAGGTGTCTGCATGGTTTTTGACAATTTTCCCGCCGCAGCTTACTTCTACTTGAATACGATTTGCATCATAATCTGCAGGAATGTCGTAAGTTTTCTGCGTTGCACCATTGATCGCGGCACTTGCTGTAGAATTTGTGTCGTACTTGTACCACTGATAGGTCAGCGGCGGCATCGTGGTCTCGTCATACGCTGTGCCGTCCTTCACATAGACCTTTGCCTCGACCGTCTGACCGGCAGCGACTGCACCGACATTTACATTTTGGATTTGAACCGTTGTAATATAAGGCACAACGAAAACATCAGCCTCGGCTTTATAGGCTCCGGCAGTAGCCGTAATCTTCGCCTTGCCGCCGCGTTTTGCTGTGATAATCGCTTGTGTGTTCTTATCATTTGGATTGGACGGATAGGTCAATGTAATGACATCCCCACCGGATTCGATGTTCCAGGTAACCGATGTCTGGTCCGCTTCGTCAATATCCGTATAGTTTACAGTTAAGGTGCTCGTAGCCTCCTGCCCATTATTCTCCATGTAGAGAGTATTAGAGCCTGAGATGGTGATCTTAGACTCCTTCTCCACCGATGCAGAACCCGCTTGCCATGCGAGAATCGGGTAGCCGTTGTTGATGCTGTTTCTGTCAGCGGTAAAGGCATCACCTAAGTTTGTCATCTCGGACGCTTCTGTAATTTTTGTCCCTCCACCTGATGAATCCGTCTCTGGATTTTTATAGTAGCAATTTGTAATGGTCGCTTTGCTAAATCCGAAAATTCCGCCAAGCTTACAGCTTTCCGTTCCTGAAATTGTACCAATATTGTAACAGCTACTTACATTCCCTTTTTTTAAGGCGCCAACAATCCCCGCAGAGTAAGCTTTACCTTCAATTGTCCCCCTATTATAGCAATTTGTAATTGTTGCCTGACTTTTTGTGGCATTGGCATCTCCCAAAATTCCGGCGGCACTATTCCCTTTCACAGAAGCGTTATTATAGCAACCTGTAATGGAAATGCCATTTGCAACTACTCCTCCAACGATTCCACCTGCATACCCAGCCTCAGATCTTACTGAACTGCCACTCCCACCGAAACCACAGTTTTCGATGGTTCCTGTTTGTACTTTACCAACAATGCCGCCGACATAACTCCCGGTTGAATATACAGTGCCTTCTACTTTCAAATTTTTAATCGTCGCACCGTTTATCAACCCAAACAGACCTTGGTTTGCAGCTGTTGCATTAATATTCAGCCCTTTGATCGTATGACGATTACCGTCAAAAGTCCCTGCAAAAGCATCTGTTACATATCCTGTTTTTGGCGCAAACGGCATCCATGTCTCGCCTTTAAGATCAATGTTTTGCGTCAGAATTGCACACGCGGTTCTCTCGCCCCCATTTACCTTGTCGCGAAACGCTTTCAAGTCGTCTGTATTGCTGATTTGATATGGGTCGTCTGCAGTTCCTGTCCCTACAGATAATGCACCTGTCGCCCATGCCAGCTGCGGCATCATAGTGCATACCAGCAGCAGCGAGAGCAGGAGTGCGACAAACTTTGATTTTTTGTTTTGTTGTCTCAATTTTCTTCTCCTTTCTTACCATGCTCCGCCTGTTTTTCCGTCTGCGCGCTGCCTGTTTTGCTTGAAAAGAGAATTGATATCGTTTATAATTTCTTTATACAGCAAAACACGAGCTGCCGCATCCGGCAGGCTTTTGTTGTTACCTGCTCGGTGCCGCCAATTTCTCAGGTTCACGGCACCGGGCGCTTTTTTATTTTCGAAATAACGACAAATCCCTTTCCTGCGCGTCTGCCCTGCATATTAGGCGCTTTGCAGGGTGCTTTTATCGATATTTCCTACATATTAAAAACAGACCGTCCTTTCTCTGACAGTCTGCATATGTTCTGCGTTTCCGATGCCTCGAAGCCTGCCGCAATGATCTCTGTTCCCTGCGGATTTTCCCGGTAGCGATACGTCCAGTTCCATATTGATGCAGATTTCTGTTCCCAGAGAAATCTTTGACACCGCAGCGGTAGCTCGTCTCCCGACTTGTCGCACAGCGCTTTTGCACGCCCCGCGCATTACGGTTGCTGGCCAGTACCGGACTCTCACCGGACTTCCGTTAGTTACCCTGTGTTCCTGTTTGATTGAATGCAAATTACGGTAAGAGCGATACCCCCCCCCGTATATTTTTTATCATACCACGCGCGCTGCGCAAAATCAAGTCTCATTTAGAAACATTTTCGGTATTGTTTCCCCGGTAAAGCGCTATTTGTTCTCGGAGAAGCCTTCTCCCAAGGTTTCGTTGGACTCGATGATGACGATAAACGCATCCGGGTCAACTTTTTTGACGGCTTTGCGCACACCGTACATTTCCTTACGACTCGAAGCGCACATGATTACATCTTTTTCCTTTTTGGAGTAACTGCCCTGTGCTTTGAGAAAGGTACAGCCTCGTCCCGTTGTCTGTTCAATCAGTGCGGCAATGGTTTCTGCGCTGTCGGTGACGATGAATGCCAGCTTGCCGGAAGAGATCCCGTACATGAACTTATCCATGACGGCGGACAGGATAAAGCTGATAATCACACCATAAATCAGACCATCGATGTCCTTGGATACCAGGAGTGTACCGATTAGAACAATCGACGATTCCATTGCAAAAGAAATGCCTCCCAGCGTCAGATGTGGGTTTTTCGCTTTGATGGACAGCAGAATAAAGTCTGTCCCTCCGGTCGAGGACTCACGCATAAAGATCATCGCATAGCCGAGACCCGGCAGCACCGCCGCACAGACCATAGCGAGCATTTTTTCTCCGGTATACAGTGGAAACAGCGGTGCAACATAATCCATAATGATCGAGGTGATCAGGATGCTGCGGATCGAACGCAGCATGAAGCCCTTGCCCAGTGTCTTGTAACAGGTGATTGCCACCGGAATATTGAGTGCCAAAGCGACTGTACC
>UQMQ01000010.1 GCA_900542245.1 uncultured Eubacteriales bacterium | reverse complement strand
TCGAAGTTGGATTTGTATATTTCATGCTAAGTGTAATATTGACAGTTTGATCCTTTACGATAGTAGCTGCGTTTCCTTCTATCGTGTATCCGGTAACTTCAAATTTATCAACTGGTGCTTCCGTTTTTGTATTCTCACCTCTTCCAGTTCCACTGCCTGAACCGGAAGCGCTTCCGCTGCCAGCCGGTTCATCCGCAAACGCCGCTGTCATGCTCCCCAGCACCAGTATCAGCGCCATGCAGAGCACGCATCCTTTTTTTAAATATTTCCTCATGTCTGTTCCTTTCCTCGTTGTCTACTGATTGCTTGCCTGCTTGCCCGCAGCTGTGAGCGCGGCATCCTGCGGCGTCTTGACATCACTGATAATCACGCCGTCCACCAAAGTCACGATACGATCGGCGTACTCGGTCATCTCCGGGTCGTGCGAGACCAGAATGATCGTCTGATGAAACGTCCGCGCAAAGGTCCGGATCATCTCCATGACCTCTCTGGTCGTCTTGGAGTCCAGATTTCCCGTCGGCTCATCCGCAAACACGATATCGGGCCGCGAAATAAACGCGCGGGCAATGCCTGCACGCTGCTGCTGACCGCCGGACATCTGTCCCGGGAAATGATCCATACGATTCTTTAACCCGACGCGGCACAGCATCTTCTTGGCCTCCAGTTCTCTGGTCTCCTTGTCGATCCCCCGGAACATCAGCGGCATCGCGACATTCTCCACTGCAGTCAGCTCCTTGAGCAGATTATAGGATTGAAACACGAATCCCAAATGTCTCTGCCGGAAAGCTGCGAGCTGGTTCTCTGTCATGCGCGAAATGTTCTTTCCCCCGATGAACACATCGCCGCGTGTCGGCTTTTCCAGCCCTGCCAGCTGATTGAGCAGCGTACTCTTGCCGGAGCCGGATGTTCCGAAGATACAGCAGATTTCCCCTCTGTTGATGGAAAGGTTGATGTTTTTGAGGGCGATGACCCTTTCCTCGCCCATGAAATAGACCTTGCTCAGATTGCGAATCTGAATGATCGGCCTGTCTCTTAAACTTGCTTCATTCATAAAATATCCCTTATTTTTCTGATTTCCCCTTCCCAGGTCAGTCCCTTTTGCATTATCTATTGTATCGCATCAATCTTGCAAAATTCTTTAGACTTTCTTATTTTTTGTTTAGAAAATCTCTTTTTCCGGTTTTTGCGCAAAAGGTTTACATCACCGCCGGAAGCAAAATCTCAAATTCTGTACTGAAGCCCGGACTCGGCTTGTCCAAAAGCGTGACGGTACCGCCATGCGCCTCGATGATTTTTTTGGTGATAGCAAGCCCCAGACCGCTACCTTCGCTGCTGCGCGAATCGGTTCCTGTCACAAACGGCTCGAAAATCCGCGCTCTGCGTTCCGGCGCGATGCCAACGCCATTATCTGCCAGACGAATCGCAATCGTGTTTGGTTTGTTTTTTTCTTCAGTTTCGACAATTTTCACACCCATGATCGTACCGAGTGCATTGTATTTCATCGCATTGTAAATGATATTGTTCAGCGCCCGCGTCATCATCGGCTGATCGATCGCGCAGAGGATCATTTTTTCCGGAATCGCCGCCTGCAACGTAAACCCGGCTAACGCAATCTCATCGTAATGTCTGGCAAGGTATTCACGCAAAAACTCACAAGCATCCGCAACCACAGGCTCCACCCGAAATTCCGGGTGATTGACCTTGTTGTATTCATAGAAGGAATTCAGCAGTTCGTTGAGCTCCTCCGCTTTGTCATCGATCAGCTGCAAATAGGTCGCGAGCTTTTCCTGCGGTACTTTTCCGTCCGCAATCGCGCGGGTATACCCACAGATGACCGTGATCGGCGTTTTGAGATCATGGGAAATGTCCGCCAGCAGCTTTTGCCGGTCAGCATCCAGACGCTGCCGCTCCATTTCACTTTCGGCAAGCTGGTCTGCCATATGATCGAAGTTTTGAGCGATCGTCTGGATCTCGTAAGGACCTTTCAGTTCCCCCACACGCGCATGCGCCGCCCCGCCTGCCGCCATGCGGTTGATCGCCGCGCTGAGCTGCATCAGCGGATTCTTGACACTGCGATTGAGGAACAGAATGAATACCGCGATCAGAAGCAGGCTGATCGGCAACAGGCTCCAGTAGACCATATTGGACTTGCGTCCGATGGTCGTATAGTCATCAATATCCCATTTTTTTGTGGCTGCAACGAGGATCCTGCCGTCCCGGAGCGTCGTACGTATCAGCTCCGCATTCTCCGGGAAATCTCCGGTCAGAATACGATACTCCCGCTCGGTATACTTCTTTTTGTCCGCTTCAAAAGCGCCGCTGATTACCCTGTAGCCTTGATCCAGTACCATCAGCTCTGTTTCCGAATCCTCGTCATCCGGTCCGTAAATGGTCTTGACAAGCAGGTAATCACCGTCGTATTGCGGCACATCCAGATCGTAACTGTTGATAAAGGAATAGTCATCGTAGTCCGGGATACAACGAATCTCTGCGGCATCCAGCACATATGGAAATGTTTTTTCATCCTGATAGAGCAAATTTCCATCAGCGTCAAAGACAGCGAAGCCTCCGCCGATCCCAAAGTATCTCTGCGGCTTCACCTTCGCATATTCGCCCTTTACCATATGGGCATCTGTCGCCGCTGCTTCCATATCCGGCGTTAAAAGCATATGCTGGTAATAATGCTCGCTTGCCCAAAAGGCAAGTCCGACACAGAGCAGCAGGAGCAGGGAAAAGCCGATATAGGCTTTCGCAAACAAGCTGACTAATTTTCCTTTTTTTGACTTATCCCTCAAAGCGATACCCTACCCCTCTGACAGTCTTGATATAAGTCGGTCGTTTCGGATCGGTCTCGATCTTGTCACGCAGCTTGGAGATATGCACCATGATGGTGTTTTCATCGCTCTCAAAAAACTCTCCGTTGATATTTTCGTACAGCTGTGCCTTGGTAAAGATCCTGCCCGGATTTTTCATCATCAGCGAAAGCAGCTTGTACTCCGTCGGGGTCAAAACGATCTGCTTGTCGTTTTTCCACAGCTCATGCGAGGAAAGATTGAGCAGCAATTCTCCGCGTTTCAGTTCACTCATCTGCGCGGCGGCTCTGCGCAGCAGCGCTTTGACTCTTGCCACCAGCTCGAGCGGATTAAAGGGCTTCGCCATATAGTCGTCCGCGCCCATGTTGAGTCCCAGGATCTTGTCCTGATCCTGTCCCTTCGCCGAGAGAATCAAAATCGGCATCATCGTCTTTTTGCGCAGACGCTGCGTTACCTCCAGACCTGTCATCGACGGCATCATAATATCCAAAATTGCAAGCTGCGGGTTGTATTGCTCGATCATCGCCATTGCCTCTGCACCATCGCCGCTGCAGAGGATCTCATAGCCCTCGCTTTCCAGATACAGCTTCATCAAGTCGCGGATATCCGCGTCGTCCTCTGCAATCAAAATCGTTGCTTTCACTGTGCTTCGTTTCCTTTCTCCGCTTGGTCCGGCAGACTTTCAATAAATGCGATCGCTCGTTCAATCACAGCCTCCCCGGTCTCTCCATGCGGTCCGCCGTTGTGAATCTCGTGGTAATAGCCCGGCCACTCGACCAGCGTAAAGCTTTGCGGGTCCTGCAGCTTGGCAAATTCACGACTTCCCTGCACATCACAGATTTTATCTGCGGTTCCATGCATCAAAAGGCAAGGGGTCTTTCGCGCCCTGCCGTTATCCTCATTGCTGCCCTTTTCCAGTGCTGTACCGATGGTAAATCCCTCGTAAGCGCAAAGCGCCGTTGCATACGGATGCACCAGCGGATCTTTCTTGTATGGGCGTACATATTCGACATTGCCGAGGTCATTCTCCGGAAACTCGGATTTGATTTTGTAATTCGGTGCTATTTTTGACAATAATTTTACCGCAGTCAGCAGACCGCCGCTGACCGGACGCACCAGTCGAATCCATGGTGCCGAAATGATATAGCCAATCGGCACATCGTTGTGCCCGCCGCGTGCGCGGTAATCCAGTGTAATATTGCCACCCATGCTGTGTCCGTACATCACAATCGGCACACCCGGATAAAACGCCTGTGCATATTCGATCAGCGCATCAATATCCTTGAGCACCTCTAGGCGCGGCGCACATGCCCCGCGCACGCCTTGTGAGCGTCCATGTCCGCGCAGATCCATCGATACAACCGCGATACCGGCGTGGTTAAAATAGTCCGCCACGCGGCTGAACCGACCCGCATGCTCACCGATGCCATGGATCAGACAGACCACATGATGCGGCGCTTCGCAGGGAAAATGATAGCCCTGTACAATACAATCCCGTTTCTCAAAATCAAAAAGTTGATACATTGTTGCACCTCCCAAAAATTGTAAAATACATTTAAATTTCAAAATCTTACATTTCAGTATCAAAATACGACATTTCACAAAATTTTTCTTTTCTTTTGTGTAGTTTTGCGTTATGCTTTACTTACATCTTAGGAACGGCTTAATGAATCAGAAACAAAGGAGGTAAAAATCATGAAACACTTAGAACAGATGGAACAAAACAGTCAATGTTCCCTTTGCGGAAAGCGGTACCACATTACAGCTTTCCACGGCGGGTATGTTTGTGAATGCTGCATTGATTACATTAAGACCCATGACTAGGATGGAGGTATGAATGTAAGTTCCCCTATTTATTATTGATCTGAATCACGTAAGAACGCTCATGCAGCATAACTTCCGAGGTCTGTGCTGCCGTACTGCTGCCTGCATCGCTCGATCGGGCAGGCAGCGGACGCAGCGCGCCGCATTATTTTTGCTTTTTGCGCACAGACCCTGCCTTGCGTTTCGTCTTATGTGCGCTCTTTTCCGGTTCCGTCTTTTGCGTGCCTTTTCCGCGTTCCGCCCATGCTCTGCGTTTCTCCTGATTTTGCTGTACACGCGCCTGGTGCGCCGCGCGGCTGATTCTTTTCTTGGTCTTTGGCTTCATCACCGCATAGCCGAAGCTGCCGATTGGATGCTTTTTGATGCCGAAGTACTGTCCGTGCACATAAGCCATCAGCCCGGCTTTTTCCATCTCGAATCGACCTTTTTCGTCGATGAGTTCCTCGTCAACGTGAACGGCAACGATCTCCGCGACAAACATATCGTGCGAAGGATATGCGTGAACCTCTCGTACCTTACATTCCAGATTGACCGGAGATTCCGCGATCATCGGGCACTGCACCTGTGCGCAGGCCTGCGGCGTCAATTCCATCTCCTGAAATTTATCTACATCACGCCCCGACTTCACGCCGCAGTAATCGGTCGCAAACGTCAGCGCCTCCGTCGTCAGATTGATGACAAACTCGCCGCTTTCCGCGATCAAATCGTGGGAATAACGGGATTTACGCACCGAAATATAGGTCATCGGCGGCGTCGAGTTGACGATGCCCGTCCACGCGATCGTGATTATATTCGGTTTTTCGATGCTGCCGCAGCTGACCATGACCGCAGGCAGCGGCATCAGCAGGGTGCCCGGTTTGATGGTTTTTTTCATAGGTTTATTCTCCCTTTCGCAGTTTTTGCAGGATCTCTGTAAAATACGCCGGCAGTGGCGCGGTGAATTCCATATAGTCTCCGGTGCGCGGATGCACGAAGCCCAGCACGCCTGCGTGCAGCATCTGTCCATCCTGCGTGAGGCTCTGCTTCTTCGGACCGTAGACCGGATCGCCGACCAGCGGATGCTTGATATAAGCCATATGCACACGGATCTGGTGCGTTCTGCCCGTCTCCAGCCTCGCCTCGATCAAGGTATAGCGTCCGAAACGCTCCAGCACGCGCCAATGCGTGACCGCGCGTTTGGAATTCTGCGCGGTGACAGCCTGCCGCAGCCGGTTTGCGGGGTCTCTGCCGATCGGCGCGTCGACGGTGCCCTCGTCCTGCACCAGATTATCATAGACGAGCGCAGTATATCTGCGCGTGATGCTGTGCGCAGCAAGCTGCGCCGAGAGCGATTCGTGCGCCATATCGTTTTTGGCAATCATCAATAGTCCGCTGGTGTCCTTGTCGATGCGATGCACGATGCCGGGTCGAATCACGCCGTTAATAGAGGACAAGCGCTCTCCGCAGTGGTACATCACCGCGTTGACAAGCGTCCCGGTATAGTTGCCGACCGCCGGATGGACGACCATGCCTTTCGGTTTATTGACCACCAGCACATCGTCATCCTCATAGACGATCTCCAGCGGGATATTCTCTGCCTCGATTTTGAGCTGTTCCGGCTCCGGGATACGAAGCTCGACGCGATCTCCGGCTATGGTCAGATATTTCTTTTTGGTGCAGCTTTTGCCGTTTACCGTCAGATTCCCGTCTTCGATCAGCTTTTGGATAAAGCTGCGTGAAGTATCCGGTAATAGCAAAGAAAGCACTGAATCAATTCGAGTGCTTTGGTTGTCTTGATCTATGATAAAGCTATATGTTTTTTCCCGGTTCATGTTCTGCTCCTGCTGCTTTCTCCTTCGGTTTATCAAAGAAAAAGATGTATGCGACCAGAAATGCGCAGCCGGCGCAGATGCAGATGTCCGCGATATTAAATACCGGCCAGATGTGAAAGTCAAACATATCTGTCACGTAGCCCAGCGCCACGCGGTCAATCAGATTGCCAAAACCGCCTGCAATGATGAGCTGCATCGCAAGACTAAGCGTAAAATGCGCATCCTTATGCCGTTCCATATACCAAATCGCGATCAGAAGCGCCGCAAACGGCACAACGGTCAAAAAAACACCGCGTCCGGTGAAGAGACTGAAAGCAGCGCCGCGATTCTGCACATAAGTAATCGAAAAGATGCGATCGATGACCGCAAACGTTTCTCCGACATACATGTTCTTGCGAATAAGCAGCTTGATCAGCTGGTCGAAAACGATCAATCCGAGGATCCATAAGTATCTGAATTTTTTCATGGCATACACCTAAGGTCTTGCCACGATAGTCTTAGAGAGATCAGGCTTTGCCTCTGTCTGCGGCTTTGGTTCACGGTCTGCCGCCAAAGCTGCCTGCGTTCCGTCCTGTGCTGCAGCGCCTGCACTGTCCGCTGCAGACTGCGTGCGTGTCAGCTCCTCACGAAAGTCCGCCATGGAGGCCGGCAGGAAATCCTCCTCGAAATCTGCAAGGATATCCTCACCTACGAAGTCCAGACGATCCAGTTCTGTCTCCAGCATCGCCTTGTAACGACCGCGCAGCATCTCGACGCGGCTTTTGAGGCGGTTGCCCTCTGCCGTCAGTCTGGAGATGGAATCCTTGGCGTCCTTCGTGATTAGGCTGGCTTCCAGCTCCGCGTTCTTAAGCAGGATTTCTGCCCGTCTTTCCGCGCTGGCTGCGATGTCGTTCATCAGAGATTTTGCTGCTTCTAATGTCTCATATACAGAGGTTTCTGTGGACATATGCTGATCTGCGTGTGTCTGCGCCTTTGCGATCTCTTCCTTGAGCTGTCTGTTCTCGCGCAGGAGCTTCTCCATGTCAACGATGATCAGATCGAGGAAATCATCGACCTCCTCCATATCATAGCCTCGCTTGACTCTGCTAAAATCTTTATTTTCAATATCTGCAGGTGTAATCATTATTTCCTCCCTATAAGATCAGGTATATCAATCTAACCAGAATATTCGTTCCGAACTGAATGAGCAGCAGCGCGATCAACAGTGAAAAATCGATCATGCCGGTGTTGAATCTGCTCATAAAATTGCGGCAGGGCGCAACGATCGGTTCTGTAAACCGGATCAGCGCCAGATAAATCTTGCCCAGTGTGCTGTAATTGTTCGGCTGCGTAAACCAGCTCATGATCGCCCGCACCACCAGCGCGGTACTGAGTATCTCCCCAAAGGTGTAAATTGCGTATATCAGTATTCCTCTCATCTCAAATCTCCCCTATTTCCAAGGATTTTTATTTGCCCCTCCGAAGTCAAAGGCGCTTCTGTCATCCTGTCCGGCTGCGATGTCCACACTCTCCGGCGCGAAGATGAAAATATTATTGGCGACCTTCTGCACGTTTCCGTTCAGTGCGTAGGTCGCGCCACTCAAAAAGTCAAAGATCTTTTTGGCTGTTTCCGTTTCGATCTTTTCCAGATTGATGATGACCGGACGACGTCCCTTGAGGCTGTCCACCAGCTTCGGACATTCATCGAAGCTCTTCGGCTCGATGACCACCAGCTTGAACGCACTGGTGCCCGCGATCGAAATCTTCTGGCTGATCGGTACAGCCTTATCTGCTGCAGCAGGCTTCGGCTGGAAGCTGCTCACCGGTCTTCTCGTTTCCTCTTTCGCGAGCTGGACCTTGGCTGCCGCGATGTCTTCTTCTGTGAAGTCATCCTCCACGTCTTCAATGCCGACTAATTTTTTAAAAGTATCTCCGAATCCCATTTCCGTTCCTCCTATTTTTTTGAATAATCTCTGGCGCCGAAGATGGAAGTACCGACGCGAATCAAGTTCGAGCCATTCTCGATGGCTACTTCGAAGTCGTTAGACATGCCCATGGACAGGTATTTAAAATCCAGATTCGGATGCTGCATTTTAGCATATTCGTCATAGAGTGCTTTGACTGCCGCGAAATACTGACCCGCATCCTCCGGGTTGTCCTCGAACGGCGCAATGCACATCAGCCCGCGGATCCTCACATGCGGGCAGCTTGCGAGAATGTCCCGGATCATCTGCCCGGTCTCCCCGGTCGTGATGCCGAACTTGCTCTCCTCCTGTGCGGCATTGACCTGGATCAGAATATCCATCGTAATACCATGCTGCGCGGCGCGCTTGTCGATCTCCTCTGCCAGCTTCAGCGAATCAACCGAATGAATCATGCACACCTTGTCGATGATGTACTTGACCTTGTTGGTCTGCAGATGTCCGATCAAATGCCATCTGACCGGCTTGACCGCATCATATTTATTCATGATCTCCTGCACCTTGTTCTCACCGATGTCGGTAATGCCGCAATCGATGGCTTCATTGATCTCCGCAGGATCGTGCAGCTTTGTCACTGCGACCAGCAGTACCTCCTCGCCGCTGCGTCCGCTGCGCCGGGCTGCCTCTTGTTTCAGCTGCTCGATATGTGCGATATTTTCTCTAATCGACATGCTCCTCGCTCCCTTTCAATTCTTGAATTTTTTCCTGGCTGCGCAGAATTTCGTAATAGTTCCGCACCGTTTCGATCATATTGCCGTCCTCGTCCTGATAAAGATTCTTCTCCACGACCGTAATTTCACCGTCCTGTGAAAGGATCCGTACCGGCGTGAAATTATAGCCGCCATATTTATTGGCGACAAATACGCCTTTCTGACCGTTCACCTCTGTAATACTATCCGTTTCCAGCAGGATCCCGCTCTTGTCTGAGCGGATCAGCTTACAGGCTTTGGTCCTGTACTTCTGAAAATTCGTATAAAAGCGATTACAGGACAGGATCACCTGCAGCTTGTCCCCCTGCATGGTGACGCTGCTGACCTTCATTTTGAGCGGCGCTTCGCCCTCTAAAAAATCCACCAGCATCGTGCTGTTTTCCTGATACGCCTCTGCTTTATCTTTTGCAAGCCAGCAGATGATATACCACTGACTGTTGTCTACGATTTTAAATATCGCATCGCCGCGGCTTGCCGTTTCCGACACGCACTTGCGCAGGCTGTAGTCCGGCTCGCCCTCCTGCGGTTTCTGTTTGACCTTTTGCAGGAAGCTGCTGTCCGCCGTCGCCATCGTGTCCGGGGTCAGCACCGACTCCAGCCCATCGTAAAAATAGCTGACAATGCCCTTTTCGCCGGAATAATACCCCTGCCCGCCGACGGTCACGATCCTGCTGCCCTTGCGCATCAGACTGCCGCCGGAAATCACACGATCGATCGCGCCGCCGCCATCTGCGGTGTAGAGACGCTCGTTTCTAACGAACAAAGCCTCGCTCTCTTCGCCGATCTGCAGCGAGCCGTATTCCGCTACATAGGTTTCGACAAAAATATCCGAAACCTTCGGAACGACATAAATGCACACGTACAGCACGATGCAAAGCAGCAGATAAACCAGCACACCGATTCTAAACTTTGCTTTTTGATTCATCTTCATACTTATTTATTTTACCACAAAATCTCGTGCGTGACAACTAGCTGCCGATGGTTTTGCGCACGATTTCTTCCAGTATTTTTCGTTCTTCCTTCGTCAGTGTCTTCTCTTTTTCGACCTTTTCGATATAGCGTCGAAAAAGATCCGGCCGCCGCGCTTGTGTCAGCTCTAAAGCGTTTCGGTACTGCGCAAGATGGATCAGCTTATGATTGCCACTATAGAGCACCTCCGGTACTGCCATCTCCTCATAGACCTGCGGCTTGGTGTACTGGTCGCATTCCAGCAGCCCCGAATAGATCGACTCCTCCGTCGCGGATTCCTGCGCACCGAGTACCTGCGGAATGAACCGCGCCACGCTGTCGATCAGGACCATCGCCGGCAGCTCGCCGCCGGTCAGGATATAGTCACCGATGGAGACCTCCTCCATATCCCACGCGTCCAGTACGCGCTGGTCGACCCCCTCATAATGTCCGCAGAGGATCACGAGCTCGTCCTCGCGCGCGAGCTGCTCGATCATCGTCTGATCCAGCATCCGGCCGCGCGGCGACATATAGAGGATATGCTTGCCCTCTGCCCGGATGGCCCGCAGCGCATCGAAGATCGGCTGTGCACTCATCACCATGCCCGGTCCGCCGCCGTAAGGCGTATCGTCGGTCCTGTTATGCTTGTCCAGTGTATAGTCGCGAATATTGATCAAATCAATATCCAAAATGCCTTTTTCTCCGGCTCTTCCCAAAATGCTGCTCTCCGTCACTGGCGGAAACATCTCCGGGAACAGCGTCAAAACATGAATTTTCATTCTGTGCGCACCGCCTCGTCATCGATAAAGCCCGGAATCAGTTCCACTGTAATGGTTCTGGCCTCCATATCGACCTGCTTGACGAACTCTGCGACCGCCGGGATCATCGCCTCTTTGCCGCTCAGCAGCGTGATGACATAAACGTCCTGCGCCGCGCCCTGCAGCACCTCCTTGATGACACCGAGCTTCCCGCCCGTCCTGCCGTCCAGCACCATGCAGCCCATCAAATCGCGCACATAGAAGGTGTCGTCCGGCAGCTCCGGCAGATCTGCCTCGGTGATATAGATATCGCGCTCTTTCAGCGCTTCGGCCGCGTTGCGGTCATCTACACCCTTGAGCTTGAGGATGACGATGTTTTTCTGATAACGTACGCCCTGGATCTCGTAAGGCGTGAGCTCCTTTTTGTTCTCTACGAGGATCTCTTTGAGTTCTTCATAACGTTCCTTGCGATCTGAGTAAGCGTAGACCTTCACCTCTCCGCGCAGCGCGACCGCATTGACGATTTTTCCGATTTTGATTTTTTCCATATTTGTCCTGATTTTGCCCTAATGATTGCGATAGGCACATACCCGGCTTCTCACTCACCGACGCATGTGCCTATTGTTTTGCAATAAATCACGAAGAAATATCATTCTTTCATGATCTCTACTGTCACCTTTTTATTATTTCTTGTGGCCGCAGCCTTAACAACGGTACGCAAAGCTTTAGCAATTCTTCCTTGCTTACCGATGACCTTCCCCATATCCTCCGGCGCTACCCGAAGATGGATGACTGTGCCTTGTTCGCCCTCCGTTTCCGTAACGATAACGCCATCCGGGTTGTCTACAAGTGACTTTGCAATTGCTTCAACCAATTTTGTCATTAGTTTTCACCGTTTCCTTATTTTTCAATAATGCCTGATTTTACAAATAAAGCCTTTACTGTATCTGTCGGCTGCGCACCGTTTGCGAGCCATTTCTTTGCGAGCTCTGCATCAAGCTTGATGTCCTTCGGTTCGGTCATCGGGTTGTAGTAACCGATCTCCTCGATGAATCTGCCGTCTCTCGGTGCTCTGGAATCCGCAACAACAACTCTGTAAAACGGCTTTTTGTGTGCTCCCATTCTCTTTAATCTGATTTTAACCATTGTGTAAGTCCTCCTTAAAATAATCCTTTTAGTCTTTTATTTTTTTTCATAAAGCCGGGGCTGCTGAATTGTTTCATCAATTTCTTCGTGTCCTCGTACTTTTTGATTAAGCTGTTGATCTTGCTGACCGGCTGTCCGCTGCCCGCAGCGATACGCTTGCGTCTGCTGGCATTGAGCAACGACGGATTTCTCCGTTCCTCCAACGTCATAGAATAGATGATGGCCTCCATCTGCTTGAATTCTTTTTCGCCCTTGGCGATGTCGTCTTCACTGATCTTACCCGCGCCCAGACCCGGGATCATGTCGAGCATCTTGCCGATGCCGCCCATCTTCTGGACTTCTCCCATCTGATCCAGGAAATCCTCCAGCGTGAACTCGTTCTTTCTGAGTTTCTTTTCGAGCTTGGCTGCCTTCTCCTCGTCGTAGGTTTCCTGCGCCTTTTCGATTAAGGAAAGCATGTCGCCCATGCCCAGGATACGCGATGCCATCCGCTCCGGGTGGAACGGCTCCAGTGCATCCGTCTTTTCGCCGACGCCGATGAACTTGATCGGCTTGCCGGTCACCTTCTTGGCAGAAAGCGCCGCGCCGCCGCGCGAATCGCCGTCCATCTTCGTCATGATAATGCCGTCGATGCCAAGCGCTTCGTTAAAGCCCTCCGCGGCGTTGACCGCGTCCTGTCCGGTCAGAGCATCGACAACGAGCAGAATCTCGTGCGGTTTCACCGCCTTTTTGACTCTGACCAGTTCGTCCATGAGCGCCTGATCGATCTGCAAGCGTCCCGCGGTATCGACGATCAGAACGTCGTAGCCTCTGCGCTCCGCTTCTTTTTTTGCCTTGAGCGCGATGTCCTCCGCGACCTTGTTGCCGCGGTCGGTAAAGACCGGAACATCGACCGTCTTGCCGACGACCTCGAGCTGATCAATCGCCGCCGGTCTGTAGATATCGCAGGCCGCGAGCATCGGCTTTTTGCCGTTTTTCTTGAGATATGCCGCGAGCTTGCCGCAGGTGGTGGTCTTACCGGTACCCTGCAGACCGACCATCAGAAGTGTGGTAAACCCGCTCGGTGCATAGGTCAGCTTGCTGTTGGTGCCGCCCATCATTTCGACCAGCTCGTCGTTTACGATCTTGATTACCTGCTGCCCCGGCGTCAGACTCGAAAGAACGTCCTGTCCCATCGCCTTCTCCTTGACTTCAGCGACGAACTCTTTGACGACCTTGAAGTTGACGTCCGCTTCGAGCAGCGCCAGCTTGACCTCCCGCATGGCGTCGTTGATGTCCGCCTCCGTCAGTACGCCCTTGCCGCGCAGCTTCTTAAAGGTATTTTGTAATTTGTCCGATAAACTCTCAAATGCCATAAGTATCTCTCCATACGGTCCGCGCCGCGGGGCGCAGCCTGCAGACCGTGCTGTCACCGCCGGGGCTAAGCCTCCAGCGTGTTGATGATCTGTTTGATTTCTTCCAGTTTTGCGGTCAGATCGCTGCTCGTTTCCGCAAACTCCGCGATCAGCGCGTCGATTTTTTCATCGATGCGCCCGATCACCGCCTCCGAGCGCTGCAGTGTCTTGACAAGACCGAGCTTCTGCTCGTATTCTGCCAGCGCCTGCTCCGCTTTTTTCAAGGTATCATGCACAGCCTGCCGCGAGATGCCAAACTCCTCCGCAATCTCCGAAAGCGAATAGTTCTCCTCATGGTAGAGCGCCATGACCTCCTGCTGTCGTTTGGAAAGCAGCTGACCGTAAAAATCATATAATAAACTGTTCTCTGCGATGCTTTCGATTTTCATGCTGCACTGTCCTTGCAAAAATATCGGGTGTCAACAAAAAAACTTGACACCTTTGCTAGGATACCACAGTTCCCGCAGGGTGTCAAGCTTTTTTACTTGAAAGATTTTTTTTATTATGTAGCTTCCTGTATATCGCCTACTTTTCGATCGGGCAGAGGTAGCTGAACGCGAACTTGCCATTGAGATCGAGCAGCTGCTCGATTGCCTCCGCGCTCAAGCTGTTCTTACCGGAAGCCGCGCCGGCGGCCTGCCCCAAAAGCGAGGTCCAGTCAGAGGTGACCGGCGCCGTAAAACTCTCCACCGCGCAGTCTCCAAGTGCATAGGTCTTTTTCATATCCGCGGCAGCCTCTTCAAACGTTCCGATCTGGTCGATCAAACCATTGTCCAGCGCCTGCTTGGCGGTGTAAATCCTGCCGTCCGCGAGTTTCTTCACCTTGCTGATCTTCATATCGCGGCCTTCCGCGACAATGCCGACAAACTGCTCGTAGGCCTCATCTACCATGCTCTGAAAGATTGCACGCTGCTCGCTTGTCATCGGCTCTACATTGCTGCCCATCGCCTTATTCGCGCCGGAAGTGATCGTATTGGTCTTGATGCCCAGATTGTCCAAAAGCTCGCTGATATCATACATGGTCCCCAGCGTCACGCCGATGGAACCCGTCCAGCAGTTGCGATTGGCGATAATCTTGTCACAAGGCGCAGAGATGTAATAGCCGCCGGATGCTGCCATCGACTGCATCGAAGCATAAACCGGACGTTCCGTCTTTTCCTGATACTCCTTGATCTTAAAATATAGCTCATCGGAGGCGAAGACACTGCCGCCCGGCGTGTCTACATACAAAATCATGCCTTTGTTTTCATCATCCGCGATCATCGCATCGATGGCATTCAAAAGATACTGGTGGTTATAGGTACCGTCCGCGTCCTCGCTGATCTCCCCCTCGATATAGATAGTCCCGATGTAATCATGCCCGAAATCCGTACTCACGCTGTTATCAATCGTGCCGCTGAGCAGCGAGCCGTCCAGTCTGTCGGTCATCTTATCAATCGTCTTGGTGCAACTGGTCGCCAAAAATACCAGACACACGACGATCACACCGATGATGATCAGCGCCTTGCCCCAGCCCGGCAGCGCGCCCCAGCCTTTTTTCTTCGGCGGCTGCGGCGTTCCTTGCATCCCTTGTGTTCCCTGTGTCTGCCCCGTAAACAGCTGTTCCCTGTCATTGGTCAGCTTTCCATCCGCGTAGTACTGTACCTGCGGTTCGTCCTGCGGCTGATTTTGCGGCTGCGCCGCTTGCCTGTTTTCTTGTTCCCTGTTTTCAAATTGATCCAAAATCTTACCTCCTGTTTGCTCAAGTCCGGCGTATGCCGCCGCATCCGCCCGCCCTTACTTCCTATTATAGCCGCAAGCGTTCCGGCACGCAACGCATTTTTGCGCG
Source organism: uncultured Eubacteriales bacterium (assembly GCA_900542245.1). Lineage (GTDB taxonomy): Bacteria > Bacillota > Clostridia > Peptostreptococcales > Anaerovoracaceae > CAG-238. Next base: position 13,977 of record UQMQ01000010.1, on the reverse strand, counting down.
AATCCTGCAGAATCCCGTCACCCGAGAAAATCTTAGCAGCCCGGCATCAGCAGCCTTGCTTGAGAAAATCCTCCGGTCCGGCGCTGGCAGCCTTGCTTGAGAAGGCATGGCGGTCCTGAAAAGATTTCACTTGACAGTGTACTATGACATATGATACGCTTAACACACAAAGGGCAGCATGCCGCGTACGGCCTCGCGCAGGACGCGACGCATCCGCCAAAAAATCTTGACAGAAAGGGGAATCAGCATAGATGTTACAGTTAGACTTAAAAAGCCGCAAGTCCATCTACGAGCAGGTCATGGATCAGCTCAAGGAACAGATCATGACCGGACGGATGGCAACAGGGGATAAACTGCCGTCGGTGCGTGAGCTTTCCAAGTCCATCACCGTCAACCCGAATACGGTGCAGAAGGCTTACCGCGAGCTCGAGCGGCAAGGCTACGTCTACACCACCAGCGGCGTCGGCACCTTCGTCGCGGATCGCAGTGAGATTCACGCGGATCTGCCGGCGCTGCAAAAGGCACAGGAAAACCTCGACGATGCCTTTCGCCAACTCCTGTTTTTGGGAATCGGCTACGAAAAAGCAAAGAATCTGACCATGCAAATTATCGAAAGGAGGCGACCGGACCATGATAAAAATTGAACATGTGACCAAATATTTTGAGGACTATCCGGTCTTAAACGATCTGAGCTTAACGGTTCCGAAGGGTTCCATCTACGGACTCATGGGACTCAACGGCGCGGGCAAAACGACCCTACTGCGGCATCTGTCCGGTTTTCTCAGACAGAACAGCGGCAGCATCACCATAGACGGACAGGATATCACTGACAACGAGGCATTAAAACGGCAGGTGCTGTTTATTCCGGACGAACTGTTCTTTTTCCGCGGCTACAGCATGACCGAAATGAGCAGATATTACCGCAAACTCTATCCGCGCTGGAACGAAGCCCGTTTTGAGGAAATGACGCGTGACTTCGGTCTCGACCCGAAAGCCAATATCGGCAAATTCTCCAAGGGTATGAAAAAACAGGCGGCGTTCTGTCTGGCGATGGCAGCCATGCCGGATTATCTGCTGCTCGACGAACCTGTGGACGGTCTGGACCCCATCGTGCGCCACAAGCTGCGCCGCTATCTGATGGACGACGTCGCCGACCGCGAAATGACCGTACTGGTATCCTCGCACAATGCCAAGGAAATGGAGGATATCTGCAATTACATCGGTATTCTGGCAAAGGGCAAGATGGTCTTTGAGGGCGACCTTTTGGAACTCCTGCCAACCTCTCTTGAGGAGCTTTTTATCGAAAAATTAGGAGGTGAGCCTCGTGAACAATAAGAACCTATCGACGAATCCGCAGGCAGCGGGCATCGCAGGCGGCAAGCGCGGCGGCACATCGATTTTTGCGTGTTCTCTGACGCTGCTTTTGGAAAACTTCAAATTGTACTGGTACATTCCGCTCTTGTCCTTTGCGGCGTACTTTTTCGGCGGGATCTTCCCGATCATCACCCACCGCGAAAATATCGACGATTACAGCGATTTTCTCACAAACAGCTTCGCGAACTACAACGTGGCCTATCTTCCGCTTCTGGTATTCGTGCCGCTGATCGCTTCGGTCGCCGTCATGAACTTTTACCATAGGCAGGATCGCGCGATTGCCCTGCACAGCCAGCCGCTGTCCAAATCCCGCATTTTTAACAGTCAGATTCTGTCCGGCTGGCTGATGTGCGAACTGCCCCTGCTGCTGACCGCACTGCTCTATCTCTGCTTTATGACAGAGTGCAATAATACGATCTACGAATACAGCAGCATTTCCGCAAACAATCCGGAGGTGGAAAGCATCAATGTCTACACCGCAGCGAACATCGCGCGCTGGCTCGGCAGCACGACTGCAATGATGACCTTCTTCTACGGGCTCTATACGCTGGCGGGCGCGCTGGTCGGTACCGGTATCATGCAGGTGCTGCTGTCCGGCGTATTCTTCGGCGCCTGCCCGATGCTCCTCTTCATCGCCCAAGGCTATTGTCAGGAGTTTCTGCGCGGCTACAGCGGTATGTCTCAGACCGCGGAAAATCTGATGCTCGGCGCGAATCCCGCTGTGCAGATTTTCTCGAAATTCGGCGAGATGCTTTCACTCAGACTCTGTCTGATCTATCTGGCTGCCGGTGTGCTCGCGCTCGTGCTGGCTCGCCTTGCTTATGGGAAAGCCAAGCTGGAAAAGGTCGGAGATTCGATGATGTTCCGGACGCTGGAGGAGCTCATCACCTGGCTGATCAGCTTTGTCGGCGCCACCGCCTGCGGTATGATCTTTTATTTTCTGCTGTCGGAAACCCTGCCGACCCTGCTGCTCGGCGTTTTCGTAGGACTTTTGGCGACCTACTTCGTTGTCAAAATCATCATTGCCAAATCGGTCAAGGTCTTCACAAAGCGCAACTTGATCTCGCTCGGCATCGCCGCGCTGATCTGCCTGCTCTTCCTCGCGGTGACAGTCTTTGACCTCACCGGCTACCACAAGCGGGTTCCGGCGGAAAACCGGATTACAGGTGTTTACGCTATGGAGCTATCTCCGAACAGCAGCGGTGCCTATTACGGGCTGCCTGCCGCGCTGCGCACCGAAAATCAGCTGATCACAGATCCTGTGGTCATCGAAAAGGTGCGCAAGCTGCACAAGCTTTGCGCCGATCTTTCCAAGAATGAAATGCAGCTTACCGCTTTACGACAGAGCGGCATCCTAAAACCGGAAGCGTTTCCGGACGGGAAGATCCCGGAGATTTACAAGAACTCGACAGACAATGCCGGAAACCTGATCGCGGATTCCACGAGCTCCATCACCTGCCGTTTCCACTATCAACTCCAAAACGGCAAAAGCTTCAAGCGTTCTTTTACCTGCTTTCTGACTGATGAAGCCGCGGAGCTGATCACCGAACTGCAGGCTATGCCTGTGTATCAGGACACGCTCACCATCGGAGACAAGCTCAAAGCACTGGATATTCTCTCCATCAGCGCCAACGTGGAACGATACTATACCAAAGACGATACGGTCGAGACGGAGGATCCGACTGTCGGAAAGGAATATGACGCCGATGCGCTTGAAAACATGTATCAGGACAGTGAATACGACAGCTTCCTGCTCTCAAACAAGGACGCGGAAAAGATCTATGGCTTGATCGAGGCGATGGATCAGGATATTCGCGAGCAGAATTTCTATCAGGATTTTCTCACCTATCGACTGCGCGAAGATCGGTACACCCTTGGCTATGTCGATGTCAGCTTCACGACGCAGACCTCTTTGGACAGGGAAAGCTTCAATCAAAACATCGGCAGCTGGGACGGCCCGATGCCGCTGGCAGCAAGCCGCACAAGCGTGACAAATCTGCCTGCGGACAATCACTACAGCTTTGGCTTCGATATCTCAAAATCCGACAAGCACACACTTGCTTATCTTGCGGATTTAGGGTATAGTATAGGGTATGGAAATTAAACATGCTTACGAAACCATCGTCATCGGCGGCGGCGCGGCAGGGCTCTTCTTCGGAGCCGCCGCACCGGCCGGTCGGGACATTCTGATCTTAGAAAAAACCAAACAAACGGGAACCAAGCTTCTTATGAGCGGCAGCGGGCAGTGCAATCTGACCCACTGCGGCTCCATTAAGGAGTTTTTGTTATGCTACGGCAAAAACGGAAACAAAATCCGCACCTGCCTGTATCGGCACAGCAATCTCGCGCTCTTCCGTTTCATGGAGGGGCTCGGTGTTTCCCTCATCGAACGCGAGGACGGCAAGATCTTCCCGCGCTCGATGGACGCCCGCGAGGTGCGCGGCGCCCTGCTCCATGCCTGCGCACAAAACGGTGTGACCATCCGCACGCAGGCAGAGGTCACCGCTATCCGCGCCCTGCCGCAAAGGAATGCCGACAACTGTGGCAGCAAACAAACGAACCGTTTCCGCAGCCAAGCGTCGGACGCGACAGCGTCCGACGCGCGCGATGACGCGGCGGACACATCGTTTACACCAGCCGCCGCGTCCGGTACGCAGAGTAAAGACGATGCCGCGGATATAAGCATGCAGCCTGCCTGCACCGACAAGGATGTGCCAAAAGGCATCTGCAAAGCGATTGCTGTGCAGCAGATTGCCGCAGCTTCTCCAAACGCTGATGTGCGCAGCGCTGCACCGCCGCCCGCGCCCCGGTGTGCAAATGCGGCAGCGTCCGATACAGACGATGCTGGGCCCGGCGCACAAGCCGACGGCGATCCTGCGCCCTGTGAAAAAGCGCCGTTCGACTGTGCACCGGACCTTGGCGCGGGCTTTGCCCTCACGCTGGCAGACGGCACGTGCCTTGCCTGCCGCAATCTGGTCATCGCCGCAGGCGGCGCTTCTTACCCGACGACCGGCTCGGACGGCACGCTTTTAGACATCCTCGCGCTCGCGCCCCCGGCGGGGCTCGGCATTCCCATCGTGCCGCCTCGCCCCGCCCTGACCCCGGTCTTTATCGAAAACTATCCGTTCGCGGATTTGGCAGGCATCAGCCTGCGCGATATAGAGCTCAAAATTTTCCCGAAACCGCAGGAGAACCTGTGCGGCGAACAAACGCGAAGCATGACAGAGGAAGCCGCACCTATGTTCTCCAAAAAGAACAAAAAACAAACAAAACCCCAGAGTGCAGTCGGCGACTTGCTTCTGACACATAAGAACCTCTCAGGACCGGTGATTCTGAACCATGCGCGCGAAATTTCCGCGGGAACAAGGCTTGCAATCAACTTTGTTTTCCCCTATACTGTAGATACTGTGATTTCTCGTCTAAAAGCGGATTTTTCCGGCTGTCGAAGCATGATTTCCGCTTATATCGGGGAACAATATCATTTGCCAAAACGATTCGTAGCAAAAATCTTACACTTGATTTCCTTGACAGATAAACCGCTCGCCGCAATCAGCGGCAGCCAGATGCGCGCGCTCAGCGAGGCTTTGGCTGCGTGGCCATGCACCGTCAGCGGTACCGGCGGCTTTCGCGAAGCGATGGCGACCGCAGGCGGCGTTTCCTTAGACGCGGTCAATCTGTCGTCAATGGAATGTAGAGACTATCCGGGTCTTTTCTTCGCAGGGGAAATGCTCGACATTGACGGAGATACCGGAGGATACAACCTGCAGTTCGCCTACGCCTCGGCGATGGCGGCGCTCACGAAGATTTACCGTTCGTAGGCAGAAACATACCAAAAAACACAAGAGAGAGGAAAAAAAATGAAAAAAAAGGCTTTGAGATTACTTTCCACCGTTTTGACAGCCGCGCTTCTGGTAACGGCTGTTCCTGCGATTCCCGCTTCCGCGGCGCTCTCGGAGGTTAACAGTCCGACAGGCGTTTCATCCTTTCAGTCAAGCGATCACTTTGATACGGAACTGCTGCGCGCCTGGGTCGTCAACGACGGTGAGGACTTAAAGATTGACTATAAAACACCGCTGATGACCAGCCAGTTCAATCTTTCCCTGTATCGGGTCGGCGCGAACAAGGGCAACCTGTATCTCAATATTCTATTGGAGCCGGAGCTGAGCATCTCTTCGGACAATATGACACAATACGGGTTTCTCTATTATCTGAACATCGAACGCTACAACATTCCGAACGGGTATTACAATCTCTACATCCGCAGATACGCAAGCGCTGAGGACGCGGCGCTGCAAAGCTATGGAACCGCCGGGGTTTTGTACAAAAATATGGAGATCAAGGTGACAAATGGCAAGGTCAAGATTCTGCGCTACAAGGACGTCATCGACTACAATCGTTCCATTCAAAAAATCGGGGAGGCCTACAGTCTTGACAAATACCTGGACAACAGTCTGGAGGACATCCGCTTCGTCCTGCGCAATCCCGCAACCAATGTGTACGACACGATCACAGAGTACAAGTCTGCCTATTTTAAGACAATTTCCGACCGCATTACGGCAGGGGCGGCAAGCGATTACGAAAAACTCCGCAGAATTTACGAATATACCGCGTCGAACTTTTACTACGACTCCGTTGCGTTTTCGACGCACTCCTATCAGTACGCCAACCCGTACGACAATCTCTACAATTTTGAAAACGGTCTGAGCAGTGCAAACAGCGTTTCCGGCAAGGTTCACACGACCTGCCAGGGGTTCTCGGCGATTTATCTGGCACTGGCGCGCGCACAGGGCATCCCGACACGTTTCGTCTACGGACACCGTCTTGCGGTGCCTTCCAACGACTGGCTCACCGAAAACAATATTGACGTACGTGATCACTGGTGGGCAGAATCCTTTGTAAACGGACGCTGGATCTTTGTCGATCCGACCGTCGGCACGACCAACAAATACAACAAGACCACCGGCGCCTGGACCTACCATGGTCTGACGAACTACACCTATTTTGACGCTTCTGAGGATCAAGTGGCAACCAGCCATGTTTACATGAATATTTATCCGGATTATCGTTACGGCAAGTATCTGGATAACGCATACGAAGTCCAGACGCTGACTGCTTTCCTCAATCAGATGAACGCAGCAAGCAATCAGACCAACGGCGCACTGCTCAATCCTGCCTATAACGCCTTTGACAAGGAAACCTGGGGCGACGGCACGAAATCGCACTTTATGACGGACGGCCGCGGCAATACCGCGCAGATCCAGTGGAGCAACAAGGGCTTTGAGGGTGAAATGAACCTTTCCGGCTTCACGAAGATGACCCTGCTGTCCGCGCATCACAACAAGCTGACGAAGGTCAATCTGTCCGGCAATTCCCTGCTCAAGAATGTCTACCTCAACGACAATGCGCTGGAAAGCCTCAATCTGGCTGACAACCCACGTCTTTCCTATGTCAGAGTGCAGAACAATCCGATGAAGGATCTGACGATGTATGTGAACGGCAGCAACCGCACCTTCTCCGCGGAGGGCAGCGGTACCTTCTATTTCACCTACGATAAGCGCTACAAAAACACCAGCTTCTCCCTGTATTCCAAGCCGGATATCGGCTACAAGCTGCAGGGTGTCTACAGCACCGGTACCGGCAGCCGCCTGTCAACGAAAACAACCTGGCACTTCACGCCGGAGGCTATCGGTTACGATATTCGTTTCGCGCTTGATCCAGACAGCTTCCAATATGAGCTGACCGAGGGCGACAGTTCCCAAACCAAGCTGCCTTATGTACAGGCGGCAGCCAAGCGCCTCGCTGCGCTCGGCTATTACGCGCCGACCGGCTACACCTACGGTTCCGGCTACGATTACGGCTACACGCCGCTGACCGCCGGAGAAGAGACCGCATTCACCGCAGCGTTGAAAGAAGCGGTCATCAAGTTCCAGGTCATGAATGATCTTCCTAACGACGGCATCATCGATGCCGAGACCTGGTCCGTCCTGTTCAGCGAAGCAGCCGCGTCCATGGCTGCCAGCGATGCCGAATACCAGCAGATTCTTGCTGATTACGAAGTGCGTATACAGCAGCTGCGCGCAGCCCGCGAGGAGCTTGCCGCGGTCAGCATCCAGGCGACCTCCAAGGCTGTCAAGGGCGCGATGAAGCTCTCTTGGACAACGACCGCGCAGACCGCTGACGGCAGTGTGACCGCCTATCAGCCTGACGGCTACGAGCTTTGGAAGTCCACCTCCAAGACCAACGGCTACACCCTGCTCAAAGAATGCCGCGGTACGGCATTCAAGAACACCTCCAACATCCAAAAAGGCAAACGCTACTACTACAAAGTACGCGCCTATAAGATCGTCGGAGAAAAGAAGCTCTACTCCGCTTGGTCAAATGTGACCTACAAGATCGCAAAATAGCGGCAAAAGCAAATAAAAAAGGCTGACAGCCCGTTGATACACCATCAGCGGCTCTCAGCCTTTTTATTATGCATGGAAATATCGCTGTGCGATATTTTCGGAACCACGACAAAGGCACCTCGCGAAGCGGTGCTCATCTGTGAGCGCCAGATGTGCGCAACGAAAACTGCGTTTCCTATGCGCACTTTTACCCAATCTTCCAAATCCTCCTGTCCCTGCCTCTCTCCTGCAGGAAGAAAAACCGCGATCGCACCGCGCTTTCCCGCCTTTCTTTTTGTCGACGCGCACGCAGCTTATTCCGATGATGTCGCCCGGCGCAGTAGCGCAGCGCGTTCCGACACCGCCGCCCGGTTTCTGCACCGCGGTCGATTCACGCACCGCCGCCCGGTTTCTGCACCGCAGCTTATTCCGATGATGCCGCCCGGCGCAGCAGCATTTCCTCCTCCTCGGTCAGCTGCATGGCAAGGCAAACACGCTCTATGGTCGCAAGGTCCGGGATAAAATCCGGCTCCGTACAGAGCTTCGTGAAGTCGTTCTTGCTCATGCCGATTTGGGAGAACGTGATACTGCCCTCCGCGATCTTCCGGTCGTAGAGCCGAAAAAAGAGTGCCTTAAAGGTGAGATTTTCCATGTGTATTCCTCGTCTTTCTGTGATATAAAAGATGCAGACCGGTGCAGAATAAGATCGTCAGCCCGATGATCAAAAGCCCGCAGTGCATAAAGAAGGTATCCGGTAATATGGTGATGATCGGATCTGTCTGCGGGTTAAACAGCCAGTCATCGTTGTCGAAAAAGATCTTATGCATCAAAGTAAAGGCTTTCTCCCAGTCGATGATGACTGCCAGCAGCACGATACCGCCGATGCCTGCCGCAAGCCATACTGCCCAAAGCATCCATCGGTACCGCAGCCTCAGCGTGTGAGCGGCATGAAAAGCAGCGGCTTCTCGCATTTTCCCGGTGCGTACCGCGTCCCGCAAAAGATAGATTCCAAAGACAGCAAGCCCAAGCACCGCAACCCACTGCATAGCGAGGAAAATATCTTTGACCTCTTCAAAATGCTTTCTGCCGCTTTCGGACATCGGCATCGTCGGGAACATCAGCTTAGCGCTGCCGCCCGGCACATTGTAGTCGATCAAGGCATCATAATTCAGCCTGCAAAGCTCTGCGGACACACCGGAGCTTTGCGGAATGTCCAAATAGTCAATATCAAAATAATACAGCGGTCGAAACCATACGGTCAAGCTGACCGCTAGGCAAATCATCACCACAGTCCCTGCCAGCCCCAAAAGCATATTTTTGATTATCTCTCCGCGTGTTGTCATCGTCCTCTCCTGTCCTGTCTGATTTTGATTTTGCGCCCGCACCGATCTTCCCCTTGTGTCCTGCCCACAAAAAGTGCTATACTATGAAAAAACAGGGAGGGAATTCTACATGTATATGAACATTAGCCCGGACGCTGAGCGGCTCTGCTCTCGCCTTTTGGCTCTGCAATCGCCTTCGCTCGGGCATCTGACTCGCATCTGCTCTGCTCGCGCGCTTGCGCGCGGCAATCGCAGTGCCGAGATCATTATACCATATAACTATCATACACACACGAGTTTTTGTGACGGAAACAATACTTTGGAGGAAATGACTTTGGCGGCGATCGCGGCAGGGCTCAAAGTGATCGGCTTCTCCGGGCATGGCTACACGGCTTACGATGATTGCTACTGCATGAGCCGGGCGAATACGGCCGCGTATTTCGCAGAAATCGACCGCCTGCGCGAAGCGTACCGGGGCAAAATCACGATTCTGCGCGGAATTGAACAGGATTTTGGTTCCGATGAACCGACAGACGCTTATGATTATGTCATCGGCTCGGTGCATGCGACCTTCGCACCTGCTGCGGACGGCTCCGGTGATAACTTCCACGGCTTTGACCGCAGCCGCTTCTATTATATCGACTGGACCGTCGATCGCATTTTGGAAGCGATCCACGATGACTTCGCGGGCGATCCCTATGCGTTCATCGAACACTATTACGAAACCGTCGGTGTGTTGCCGGAGGTCACCGGCTGCCACATCATCGGTCACTTCGATCTAATCACGAAATTCAACGAAAAAGAGCCATGGTTTGACGAGACACACCCAAGATATCGTGCTGCGGCCTGCCGTGCGCTCGACCGGATCTTCGCGTCATGGCCACAAAGCCGCGGTGCCGGCCGCGCCGGGTCCGCGCCAATCTTTGAGATCAATACCGGTGCAATCTCGCGCGGCTGGCGCACGACCCCCTATCCTGCGCCTTGGATTTTGCAGGAGATCCGCGCCCGCGGCGGTCAGGTCATGATCAACAGCGACAGCCATGCGGCGGATACCATCACCTGCGCCTTTGCAGACGCGGTCAAGCTCGCGCAGGACTGCGGCTTCCACCAGGTCAAAATCATCACAGAGAGCGGCTTCGCAGATCACAGCCTGGAGCCTTGCCAATCAGGACGATAGACCAAGTGCAGCGCGTGCGATGCTGCCTGCAAATCCGCGCTCTTTTTATTTTGTGTTTTTACCTAATTTTTTTGCAAAAAACATGTTGACACACCACTGCTCTTTATGTATAATGGGATAAACCGATGAGGGAGAGCAAGTACTTTCTATACAGGACATCACAGAGAGCTGCAGGCGGTGGGATCGCAGTATGTACCATAGACAGGAATGGACTCCTGAGGGCAAGCTGAAACGCATACAACCATATGACGGAGAACATGCGAAAGTAGGTAAGACGGAGTAACTCCTCCGTAAACAAAGAGCTGCGTATGATGGTACGCGATGAGTCGGGCGCGATATGCGTCAAGCCGGGTGGCACCGCAGGTTGTATTTTCATCCTGTCCCAGCAGATTATGGGACAGGATTTTTTGTGTTTTCATCCCCTGCCCCATGCGCATTGAAACAATACAAAGAATACGGAGGAAAAAACAATGCCAGCAAAGAACGAACAAAAGATTCCTTATAAGATTTATCTCACTGAAGAAGAAATGCCAAAGGCATGGTACAACATGCGCAGTGACATGAAGGTGAAACCGGCACCGCTGCTCAATCCCGGCACAGGTGCGCCGATGACCGCTGAGGAACTCTCCGGGGTATTTTGTGAAGAACTGGTGCAGCAGGAGCTGGACGAGGATACCGCTTATATTGAAATCCCGCAGGAAATTCAGGACTTCTACAAGATGTACCGCCCAGCCCCGCTGGTCCGCGCCTACTGTCTGGAAGAGAAGCTGGGTACCCCTGCCAAAATCTACTACAAATTTGAAGGAAACAACACCAGCGGAAGCCATAAGCTGAACTCCGCGATCGCACAGGCATATTACGCAAAAAAACAAGGTTTGAAGGGTGTAACCACTGAAACCGGTGCAGGGCAATGGGGTACGGCATTATCCATGGCATGCAGCTATTTTGATCTGGATTGCAACGTATTTATGGTAAAAGTATCTTATGAGCAAAAGCCGTTCCGCCGCGAGGTCATGCGCACCTATGGTGCAAGGGTCACGCCATCTCCGTCCATGACGACAGAGGTCGGCAAAAAAATTCTTGCAGAATTTCCGGGAACGACCGGAAGCCTCGGCTGCGCGATCTCGGAGGCTGTGGAAGTGGCAACAACCCATGAAGGCTACCGCTATGTACTCGGCAGCGTGCTGAATCAAGTGCTGCTGCATCAGTCCATCATCGGATTGGAAACAAAGGTCGCTTTAGATAAATACGGCATCAAGCCGGACATCATCATCGGCTGTGCCGGCGGTGGTTCCAACCTCGGCGGGCTCATTGCACCGTTTATGGGCGAAAAGCTCAGAGGCGAAGCGGATTACCGGATCATCGCGGTCGAACCGGCTTCCTGTCCGAGCTTCACCCGCGGACAGTTCAAATACGACTTCTGCGATACCGGCATGATCTGCCCGCTGGCAAAGATGTACACACTCGGCAGCGGCTTCATTCCATCTGCCAACCATGCAGGCGGTCTGCGTTTCCACGGCATGAGTGCTACCCTGTCCCAGCTCTACCACGACGGATATATGGAAGCTAGAGCAGTCGAACAGACCGAAGTCTTTGCGGCAGCCGAACTCTTTGCCAGAATCGAAGGGATTCTGCCTGCACCGGAGAGCAGCCATGCGATCAAAGCCGCGATTGACGAGGCAATGAAGTGCAAGGAAAGCGGTGAGGAAAAGACCATCGTATTCGGTCTCACAGGTACCGGCTACTTCGATCTGGTCGCATACCAGAAGTACAACGATGGTGAAATGAGCGATATTATCCCGACCGATGAAGACCTCGCAAAGGGCTTTGCAGGTATCCCGGATATTCCGCAGAACAGAGAATAAAACATAGAAACGTATGGCAGGGAGTCCTGCAGGGCTGCTGCTGAGACCGCCCTGCCATACTGCACCATACTCTGATTGAATTCATAAAGTTTCCCAAAAATATCACCAAACCCCTTGACGAAATGAGTCATCTGTGATAGAATACAAAAGATGGTTTTAGCAGACCACATATGTATGATAAACGTGTGCGGAAGTGGCTCAGGGGTAGAGCATCGCCTTGCCAAGGCGAGGGTCGCGAGTTCGAATCTCGTCTTCCGCTCCATTTTTTATTATTCCGGAAATATCGCTTCACAATATTTTGGGAATCACAACATATGCGCGATTGGCGGAATTGGCAGACGCACCAGATTTAGGTTCTGGCGGGAGACCGTAGGGGTTCAAGTCCCTTATCGCGCACCATGAAAAAGACATCCCAGCGGGATTGGCACATCAAACAAGTTTATAAAGTTTAGTGAGAACAGTGTGGTATAAGTCCAATGTCATGAAGTTAAGCTGGCATTGGGAGTAAGTCACGCTGTTTTACTTTTTTTGCGTGAGCATTTCGGCAATGATTCTCTTTCGCAAGCAACCCATCAAAGTTAGTGCTTTGGCAAGCATATATTACTCGCTCTTTTTGCTCTTCCTTTCATCCGCGAGAAGTGCAGAACCAAGCACCATTCCTATAATCGAAGTACCCATTCCAATAAAGAAAAATGTGAGTGTTTGTAGATCAATCTGATTGAAGATTGATTTTTCTCTCATACCATAGCTTGCATAAACAGAAAGCAGAAACATGAAACCAAATCCAATCGATGCAAACCACTTGCGGTTTCCCCAATAATTATTTTTTCCAATCAAAAGAGATACTACAATCGTTGTTAGCGGAAGAACGAGCCATTGAAACGCGCCTGCCTGTGCTTCTGTAATACTTTCCACAGAAAAACTCCATGACACTATCATATTGAATGACCATATCACTAGATAGGATAAAATCAATATCAGCTTTGATAACTTGTCTTTGCTTTTTACGACATTTGTGCTTTCCTCGATATAATCCAGATAATCTTTCATTGGTACTTCTCCTTTCAAAAGAAAGTCAAGACTGACACCGTATAAATCACTCATTTTAAGTACACTTGCTATATCAGGGTAGGATTTCTCATTCTCCCAATTTGATATCGTCTGTCTGCTGGTTCCGAGAGCTTCCGCTGCTTGTTCTTGTGTGATCTTCGCCTCTGTTCTTGACTTTTTGATTTTACTGCCAATATTCATGTGCTTGGTCTCCTAACATTAACTTCACCTAGATTATCGTCTATATAAAAAGCACTGTCTATCAAAACACTTTTACAAATCAGAAAATCTTTGTCAAAATGCTTTTACATTATCCGTCTTTATCAAAAAAACCTCTGCTTATCCATCCGTAAATATCCGTTTATCGATTGAGCATCATTAAGATTCCTTTTATTTTCATACTGCATGTACCCCCCCCCACTCGCTGCTGCCGCTTTCTGTTCAAGCGCTTTCTGTCTGCGCAAAAGTTCTCTTTGTTGGCGCTGCTATGCCCTCTTGATGGGACATCTTCGTAAACGGTCTGTGTGTCATTTTTTTCGTTTGGAGTAGTTGGGGTACCCAGTTTCTTTTGTCCTTTCATTGTGCAACTTGATTGTACAATGAAAGGACAAATATAGTATACTTGATTTTCTGAAATGAAACAACTTCAATTACAGTGCATCAGTAGATTTCCTCCACGATCTGCCTGCAAAACAAAATATCGTCCCATATGCCCCCTTGATAGGTCATCTCCGCAAGCTGTTTGAGTTCTTCACGCGATACAGCGTCCAGCTTGCTGCAAAGTGCTTCATACGCCGCATCCACCA
>UQMQ01000009.1 GCA_900542245.1 uncultured Eubacteriales bacterium | reverse complement strand
GGTACCGTCTTTCATCGTGCCGCTGATTTTGATATTGTCCAGCTGTTCGCCGTAGGTCAGTTTTTCCTTGCTGAGCGTAAGCTTACCGTCCAGCGCAGGAATTATTTTATTGACGGCATTGACATTGATTGTCAATGTAATGTCACTATAGTTTGTTGTTTTAACGGTTACCGTCACCGTACCGATTTTATCCTCTTTGTCCGTTTCTACCGCTTGAATTGGAATCATCAGCTTACCGTCTTGGAGAGTCACTGGATTATCGGTTTCATCGTAATAGTTCCTACCAGTAAACTGAACCGTACCGAGTGCATAAGTTACTTCACCATATTGCATCGGACTGTTCAGCTGCGGCAGCATGCCTGCCAAATCAACGGTATACGTCGCCGCGTGCTTGTTTGCAACCTGTAGGTCTTTTGCTGCAGGCTCGGCAACAACTGCCTTGTTAATAAAAGCCCAGCCCCTATCTTCTATCTTCTTCATTTCAAACTGCGCTGACTTTTTGCCGTCCGCAAAAACGAAGTTGTCGGTCTTCAGCGTCAACGTGAAATAGAAGGTTCTATCTCCTGCTTCTGCGGCGTCGAAATGCATATTGCTCAAAGTGGAGCCGTCTTGAAAATAAATGGACGTTATGTTCGTCCACATTTTCGGATTCCTTGTATTGTTCGAATCGATCTCAAAGGTGCCCAAGCCCTCCTTGCCATGTACGTTCTTCCCATCAGTTGTACCATCGTACGGCTTTTTGATCTGTGTAGGGATATGCTTGCTTGGCAGTTCATACGGCTCGATCGTCCATTTGACTGTCTTTTCGCCTCTATAATTGCCGGTGCCTTCGATGGTCAGGTTGTGTGCTCCGGCATTCTTCGCCTTATTGCTGTTATTTTTGATCGTGTAATCTTTACCCAATTCCAATTGAATGTCATTATAGGTTACATCAAATGAATATGTCACCTCGGCAAAAGCATTTGCAGACATTCCCACAGACTGAGCATTTGGAACAACCACAAGGCGATTGTCTTTCGGATTTCCGGTATTGCCCGAATTATCCTGCTGGGTGATCACTGTTTTCTCACTGGCAAGGTCCGCCGGATCGATGGTCAGCCGGTAGCCTTTCAGCACTGTCTGCCACTGATAAGCTCCCTTGCTTTCTTTCCCTGCTACTACGCAGATAACCTCGTAGTTTTGGTTAGCCGCCAAGTCCGTCCAACCATCTTCGCCCTTGCCGTTGGTCGTGGTATCGTAGTGGTATACACCGTCCTTGTCCGGCTGCACATCAGTGGATTCTGCCAGCAGGGATGCCGTACCGTCCTCCTTGATGCGATACCATTTGAACTGTACCCGCCCGATCTTTGTGTCGTTCGTTTTCAGCGAGAGGTCAAAAGGCAGGGTACCGCTGCCAATGGTCGTATTGCCAGACGTCGTGCCGGTTTTGTTCGTGATCTGCGCATTTTTAGCTGTATATGTTTGAGTGTCACCGCTCAAAGTCTTCGTCGGGTCTACGGTGATGTTGCCATTCATCAAGGCATACCCATCATCCAGCAAGGTATACACTGGCTTTGCACAGATAAGTGCGTGTACCTTACCATCTCTGAGGTGAATTGTCGCTGTCGAATTCTCTGGCACAGTCAGCCCCTGTAGGTAGCCTTCCTCCTCCACAGTCAGCGTACCCTTATCGGCGTTGATAGGACCAAACGCTCCCTGTGAGGAAGTTTTGCTCTTCGAATCCCGGATGGTCAAATTGACACCGTTCAGCTTCACCGCATTGCCACTGCTATGTGCATCGCAATTGATGGGGTGTCCGTTCAGGTCAATGACCAGATTCTTATTTTTTTCACTGCTGAAATCTGTAATAGCATTAAGACCGCCATTGGCGTGCAGGGTCAATGTGCCGCCCTTGTCAAGCCAATCAGTCACTGCTTGGCTAATCTCCGTATAAGCGTTGCTGCCGATCGTCGCCTTGATGCCCGTCATGCCGCAAACGGAGCATTTGCCATCGACAATGCTGCCGGAATGACTGCAGACGTGACCGCACTCGCTACATTTGCCGTTTACGTAGGTGTGGTCTTGCGCTGTGCTGTTTTCGAGAGTATAGCCGCAATCCTTACACCTAGAGGTGTGTTTGGTTCCGTCCTCCGTCGGCATTGTCGTGTTCATATGTGTGGCTTTCTCGCTGCCTGTATTCCCGCAGACGCATTTCTGATAGTGTCCCTCTTCACCGGCAGCCACGTAGCCGCCAGCGCCGTCGAAGTTGCAATTCCTAGCCTGCGTCGCCACAAATCCGCAATCCGCGCAGTGCTTTTTATGCTGTGTTTCATCCTCAGGTGTATAAGTAGCATGATCATGATCATGATCGCAATACGCAAGGACGAGTGTATTTCCCTCTATCACGCTTTTAGAGGTCCACGCCGCGGGTGATACCGCCTTGTCGTCAAGTGTACCTTTGTGTATTTTGCTTGTGCTGTACAGCTCAACCCCTTCAACAAGTTTTTGGGATCTGCCACTGTGAATCGTTACTTTACCGCTGCAGATTTCAAGGCTCGGTGTAGAAGATGCAGATGCAGCTGTAGTCCGAATCGCTGCGCCATCGTCTTTAGAATTCTTGATGATCAATTGCCCAGTCTCACCGCTGCTGCTTGTCTGCCCGTAAATGCAAAACATATTGCCGCCGTTGTGTTTCAAGGCTCCGTTGATCGTCAGCGTTGCACCGGCGGCAAGAACCAGTCCGCCGACTTTCGTACCATCTACAGTCAAATCCCCATCGATGGTTATGTTCCCTTGAACGATGTAGAATTGGTTGTTCAAACTCCTATCAGATGCTGTAAGCGCGGGACCTGTTCGTGCTATACCCTCACTCTTCTTAATACTGCCATCTTCTGCGTTAACGCCATCCAGTTTAATAGATGTTTCTGCCAGCGCTGTCTGCGGCATCATCGCCAGGCAGAGCGCCAGCGCAAGGAAGAGGCTCCATACTCGTTTCTTCATGGGTGTTCTCCTTTCAAAATGTAAACGACAAAATGCTTGCGTGTTATAGTGCTTGTATTGCCTGTGCTCTTATGTCTACTCCTGCTCTCGATCGTCATACGCTTTCCGTTCGTCTTTTGCTATGAGAACACGAAAAACAAGTGGGTATGCCATGCCACAGGACACTGACCTACCCGCTTGCGCGTGCTTGTACGCTGATATGCTATAGAATTTCAATCCATCCAGGCGTGTATGCGCTTGTCAACCGAAGGTAGGTTTCGTCATGCACACTTCTTTTTGAAGCGTAGCACCCTCAGATTCCCAGCAGCTGCCGTTTCTTTGCTGCAAATTCTTCCTCTGTCAGAATCCCTTGCTCTACCAAGGCTTTGAGCTGCTGCAGATCTGCCACCACCGCTGCCGAAACGGCAGGCGCGGCATCTGCTGCGGGGGTGACTGCTTCTGCTGCGTCTGTATGCGCCCGTTGCTCCTGTGCATCAGGAAATGCAATCTTCATCAAGGCGTGTGCCAGCTTTTCCATATTTTGAGCGCCCTCCTGATAATCTCGCAGATAATCCTGTACACTCGGATAGCTGTCGTTGAAGGTCGGCGCATCCCGCTCTGCTTTGAGCACCTTCCAGTACGGATGCTTGCAGTAGATCCGAATCTTAAACTTCTTAAAAGGCTCCGGCAGGCTTTCATGGTAATGCGGGATATAGAACTCCTCTTCATTTCGTCTGGCTCTGCGTTCCTCCTCCCGCTCTCTCTGCTTCATTCTTGCCACACGCTGCACCAACGGCGCCATGGCAAGCAATCGTTCCGGCACATCGCTGGTGTGGCAAACCAGACCCGCAGCACTGCCTTCATACAGTGGTACGCCATCCTCCTTAATGGTAAAGGATTTGATCTGCTTGCCTGCAAAGATGGTTCGTTCCAGCTGCTCATCCATGCAGAACAGACCGTTAACCGTATCGATCACGATCTTGTCCGTAAACGCGCCGAGGCTGACCTTCCGCTTGATCTGGAACTTTTCTTTCAACTTCGCATTTTCTTCTCGATACTGCCGATACGCCCGGAATTGTTCCATCGTCATGTTGTTCACATAATCATCCGGCAAATCCACACGTCCATAACAGTCATTGCACACCAGATGTCCTTCGACCTTCCATGGGAACAAGCCTTTGACCTTGCCGCCGCAGATGGCGCAAGGCTCTTTTTTTGTAAATAGCCCCATCTTCCTCCTCCTAATCTGTCATGCATGCTTTTGCAGGCTCTGCCGCAGCCTCCAGGTAGTCTTGCTGATGAAAGCCCAGCAGCCTGCCTACGAGCATCGTCGGAAATCGCCGCAAGGTACGATTGAGCTTCGCCACGCTATCGTTATAAATCAGTCGGCTGGTCTGCATCATCCTGGCATAACTGTCCACTGCACGCATCCTTCTGGCATAGTCCTCAGCTTGTGCAAGCTGCGGATATTGATCGGCAAGCGCAACAATGTGGTGCAAAGCCTCTGCGATCACCTCTTCCTGCTGCAGCACGTCTGTTGGTGCAGCCGTAGCGGTTATGATCCTGCGATGGGTCCGTACCTCTTCGTTCAGTGCCGCACATTCCGGTGCAGCATAAGCTCCGGTCAGGTCCAGCAAGGCGGTCAACGCATCAAAGCGGGATGCCAGCTGCACGCCGATCTGATTCATAGCCTGATGTATGTTTTCATCCAATACCACCAGCCTGCGCTGCAAAGAAACAGCCCACAAAACGAAAAGCGCAATCCCTGCGCCAACTACAAAGGATAGCATAAATGAACATCACTTCCTAAAAAAATATGAGGCGGCTGCGGACAGGCGCATCCGCCTCAATCAAAATCTAAATCTAACGAGCGCCTGTCGATCCGGCTACTCTGCTTCCTGCAGATATTCTTCGATGATACCGTTGAACTCGTCAAACATATCGACCATTTCGTCGATTTCTTCCTGTGTTAATTCCTCATCGCTATCCAGCTTCGTGCCGTATTCGTTGATGACATCAGCACAGTTATTCATGAACTCGATGTCCTCTTCACCCCACGCGCTCAGATCTTTGTTGGCGATATCCACAAATGCATTGTAGTTCTCAGCAAGTGTGTTATAAGAGTCGATTGCCGGCTGCTTATCCGGACCGCTGCTGCCGCAAGCCACCATCGATAAGCACAGTACTAAAGTGAGTAAAAGCGCAGTAAATTTCTTCATTGTAATTCTCCTCCTAATTGTATGTTACTATGTAGTTCCGCTTTTCAGCTTGTCCTAATTGTAGCAGAGATGGACAAAAAAATGGAGCATACTGCCCGAATCGTACCAAAAAGGTATTGAATCAACAGTATGCCCCATCCTTTTTTTGATCTAAACAGACAGCCGCAGGATAAATTGTCCGTCCCGTACAGAGAAGGAATACACGCCTCCATACCGTTTCACAATGGTGCGGATACTCTGCACACCAATGCCATGCTCCGGTCGGTGAGAAACCGGCAGTCCTTTGTCGAAGGAGATGTCCGCCCGGCAAGGGTTTGTGATCTGCAAAAAGAGTTTTTCTCCTTTTTGATAGCATTGCACATCGATGGTGCAGGGTGTCTTCGCAGGGTCAAGGCTCTGGCAGGCATGAATCGCGTTCTCCAGGGCGTTGGAAAGCAGGACACACAGGTCGCTGTCTGCGATGCGAAGCTGCGCCGGTATCGCGCCCTGCACCTGCATGCAGATTCCCGCTTTGCCCGCCCGGCCTGCAAAGGCGGAAAGAATCAGATTCACTGCCTCATTTTCACAGTATTGCTGCACTTTTTGCGCGTCGATTTCCTTACAAATGCCGGAAATATACGCCTGCGCCTGTGCACCCTGTCCGTTCTCGATATAGGCGGACACATATTGCAGATGGTGCCGCAGGTCGTGCCGATACTGGCGTGCCAGCATCTGTGATTCCCGCAGCGCGCTGATTTCCCGTGTGGACTGCTTGAGCTGCAGATCCAGCAGCTTCTGTGCCTGGCGCAGCCTTTCGACCTTCTGCCCTTCGATGACATAATACAGCAGGAATACCAGATAAGCACAGCAGCACACAAAGGGCATGAACTCCACCACCACAGGTGCGCCGCCGCTAAGCTGATCGGTATACACTCTCGTTGCATAATCAAAGATATAATACAGTACCGGAATCAAACCGAACTGGACTTGCAGCCTGCGGGAGCGTTCCCCCAGCAAACAGACGGTAGGACTTACAAAACGCAGCAAGAGCAGCAGCAAGGGTACGGTAATGATCAGCTCCACCAGATTCTGCAGGAAGGGACCGCCTTCCACCAGCGCAACAACCAGCAGGGCAATCCAGCGCCGCAGCTGGCAGCACAGATAGGCGGTCAAAACGGAAATGCTTGACCATAACAGTTTTCCGGTCAGCCCATAAAGCGTTAAAATCAGCGGCAGATGCAGCACCAACGGATAGATATGCCGTAGCAGCATCGCATCCCAGACCATATAGATCCAGCCCTGCAGCAGCAGCATGACCACAACGCAGCTCCAAAAAATCAGGCGATTTCTACCGGAGCGCAGCGCCTGACAAAAGGAAGCGGACAGCAGGCTGCCGTAAAGTGTGACGCCCACATCGTTGAGCAGTGAGATCCAGGTACTCATACCATCACCTGCCTGTTTTGAAAGGCATACTCCAGATATGCCTCTTTGGTTTCTTGATATCTCCCGCGGGGAAGCGGGATCTCTGCCTCGTTCTTCATGGTAACGGACCGATAGGAGATGCTCTGCACATGATCGAGATTAATCAGATAGGAACGATGCACCCGCAGAAAGCAGTCGTAAGGCTGCAGTTGTCTGCTCAGCTCGTCCAGACTTCCGGTGCTTTCCAAAACGGTTCCGTTCGTCAGATGGAAAAAGATCGTTCGATGGATCACCTCGCAGTATTCCAGCTGCCGCAGCTCGATGCGCGTGATGCCGCTCTTGCAGCGCAGAATCAGCCCTGCCTCCTGCTCCTTTTCGCATGCCGCAAGCACAGAGTCCATCAGTCGAAAGAAGCTTTCCTTCCAAATGGGCTTGAGCTGATAAAAATAGGCATCTACCGTATAGGACTGCACCGCAAATTCTGCGGAGGAGGTTAAAAAGATGATTTTTACATTGGTGTCCTGTGCCCGGATTTCCGCAGCAGCCTGCAGCCCGGTCTGCCCGGGCATTAAAATATCAAGAAACAGGATGTCATAGCTTGTACCTTTTTCGATCTGTGCCAGCAGCTCCAGCGGGTTTTGAAAGGCGGTATAGGCAATCTCCTGATTACGCTCTACCCGATATTGGTCTAAAAGGAGACGCAGCGTATTGAGTGTCGCAAGCTCGTCATCGCAAAAGGCTATCTGGAACATAATATCGAAACCTCCATCTCATCTGCTTTCTTCGGTGTTGTTGAAACTATTTTATACGAAAAGTCGCTGCACAGCAAGGTTTTTCGTCATTTTGTGACCGAAAACGGCAGCGATTTTCCTGTTACGCAAAACCCCATGGCAGCGCTTGCGTTGTCATGGGGTCTGGTTGACTGTTGTATTTGTACTGCGCGGCCTTGCGCCTCGGGGTGCAGGCTGCGCAATCACAAAATTCCTTATACTAATTCTAAGAATACAACCTCAGCGTTGTCGCCCTGGCGAGGTCCTAACTTCAGAATTCTTGTATATCCGCCGTTTCTATCTTCGTACTTCGGTGCGATTTCTTCGAAGAGTTTGGTTACCACTGTTTCATCAAAAACATATGCTAATACCTGTCTTCTTGCGTGAAGATCGCCGCGCTTTGCCAAAGTAATCAGCTTTTCTGCTTCTCTTCTGGCTTCCTTTGCTCTGCAGTCTGTCGTCTGGATTCTGCCTTCTCTGAATAAATCAGTGACAAGGTTTCTCAGCATGGACTTTCTGTGAGCGGAAGGTCTGCCCAGTTTTCTGTATCCCGGCATTTTGAGATCCTCCTTTATTATTCATCACTTGGTTTTAAGCCAAGCCCAAGTTCTTCTAATTTTGCTTTTACTTCATCAAGAGATTTCTTTCCGAGGTTTCTCACCTTCATCATATCTTCCTCTGACTTCTGCGTCAGCTCTTCAACGGTGTTGATCGCTGCACGTTTCAGGCAGTTGAAGGAACGAACGGAAAGCTCCAGTTCCTCGATCGTCATCTCAAGGGCTTTTTCCTTCTGGTCCTCTTCCTTCTCCACCATGATCTCCATCGCGTCCGTTGCATCGGTCAGCTGGATGAACAGGTTCAGATGCTCCTGCATGATCTTGCCGCCGATGGACACGCCTTCTTCCGGTGTGATGGAACCGTCTGTCCAGATCTCAAGCACCAGACGATCGTAGTCAGTGACCTGACCGACTCTGGTATTTTCTACTGTAAAATTCACTTTTCTCACAGGAGTGTAGATCGAGTCCACAGGGATCACAGAGATCGGTGTGCTCTCCGTCTTGTTCGCCTCTGCAGGCACGTATCCTCTGCCTCTGGCCAGATTGATCTCCATGACGAGCGTTGCATTCTCTTCCAGGGTCGCAATATGCAACTCCGGATTGAAAATCTCCATCTCGGCATCACCGATGATATCAGCTGCAGTTACTTCCTTCGGACCAACTGCATTGATGATGACACGCTTGGTGCTGTCACCATTCAATCTAACCGCGAGTTTCTTTAAGTTTAAGATGATTTCTGTGACATCTTCTTTGACTCCTGGTATTGTTGAAAACTCATGAAGTACTCCGTCGATTTTTACTGAAGTGACAGCCGCACCCGGAAGAGAACTTAACAGAATTCTTCTCAGTGCGTTTCCAAGGGTAGTGCCATAACCTCTTTCCAAAGGTTCTACTACGAATTTGCCGTAGTTTCCGTCTTCATCAATAAATTTATTGATCGTTGGTTTTTCGATTTCTATCACTCAAAAACCCTCCCTTCATTCATTCCAAGTTTCACAATAACATTTCTGCTATAGGTATACGCTTGTCGCATAACTATGGCAAACTTCTGTATAGACGCGAGAAAAGATTTGCATAGCCCTAGCTTTTCCCGCCTCGTACAGGTTCTTACTTGGAATACAATTCGACGATTAAGTGCTCTGCGATCGGCGTGTCGATTTCTTCACGTCTCGGCAGCGCAACAACCTTACCCTCCAGCTTGTCGACATCTACGGTCATCCAAGCAGGTACAGTAATGGACATCTCTTTGATTTCTTTGAACTTCGGTGAGCTCTGGCTTTTAGCCTTTACAGCGATGACGTCTCCGGCTTTCACTTCCATGGACGGAATGTTCGCCTTCTTGCCGTTGATTGTGAAATGGCCGTGTGTTACCAGCTGTCTTGCTTCTTTTCTGGAAGCAGCAAAACCAAGTCTGAATACTACGTTGTCCAGTCTGGTCTCCAGTAAGATCAGGAGGTTTTCACCTGTCTTGCCCGGTTTCTTCGCAGCCTTGTCGAATAAGTTTCTGAACTGTGTTTCCTGTACACCGTAGAATCTCTTTGCCTTCTGCTTTTCTCTTAACTGGTTGCCGTATTCGGACTGTTTCTTTCTGTTCTGTCCGTGCTGTCCAGGAGCGTAATTTCTTTTTTCGAGCGCACACTTTGTGCTGTAGCATCTTTCACCCTTTAAGAAAAGCTTTTGGCCTTCTCTTCTGCATAATTTGCAGTTTGCGTCTGTATATCTTGACATTAAATTACTCCTCCTTTCCTAGACTCTTCTTCTCTTCGGCGGTCTGCAGCCGTTGTGCGGGATCGGTGTGATATCGCGGATCATGGTGATCTCAAGACCTGCAGTCTGCAGGGCTCTGATCGCTGCTTCTCTGCCGGAGCCCGGTCCTTTTACATAAACCTCTACCGTCTTTAAGCCGTGTTCCATCGCGCCCTTGGCTGCTTCTTCTGCTGCCATCTGCGCTGCGAACGGTGTGGATTTTCTGGAGCCCTTAAATCCAAGGGAACCTGCGGAAGACCAGCTTAACGCGTTTCCGCTCATATCTGTCAGAGTAACTAAAGTATTGTTAAAGGTGGATTGGATATGTGCCTGGCCTTTTTCAATATTTTTGCGTTCTCTTTTTTTCTTTCTAACTGTTTTCTTTACAGTCTTAGCCATTTTTTCCTACCTCCTTCTTACTTAGTTGCCTTTTTCTTTCTGCCAACGGTCTTCTTCGGACCCTTGCGAGTTCTAGCGTTCGTCTTGGTGTTCTGTCCTCTTACCGGCAGGCCTCTTCTGTGACGGATGCCTCTGTAGGAACCGATTTCCATGAGTCTCTTGATGTTCAGGGAAACCTCTCTTCTGAGGTCACCTTCTACCAGGTACTCTTCATCGATGATTCTTCTGATTTTACCTGCTTCCTCTTCGGTCAGGTCCTTCACTCTTGTGTCAGGGTTTACGCCTGCTTTTTCGAGGATTGCAAGTGAGGTTGGTTTACCGATACCATAGATGTAGGTTAAACCGATTTCTACTCTTTTTTCTCTTGGTAAGTCAACACCGGCTATACGAGCCATATTTTTCTCCTTCCCCTATCTTCCGTCGCCATTCCGGGAGCGATATAGACAGGATCTTCTTATTTTTTGAATGGGGTATACAAGATGTGGCCCGGTGCACACACCTCCCCCGTCCTAACTTAAAATCAACCTTGTTTCTGCTTGTGCTTCGGGTTTTCGCAGATAACCATTACCTTGCCGTTTCTCTTGATAACTTTGCACTTTTCGCAGATCGGTTTTACGGAAGCTCTTACTTTCATTTTATATCCTCCTAACCTTTATCTCTCCAAATGATTCTTCCTCTGGTCAGATCGTATGGAGAAAGCTCTACCTTCACCTTGTCTCCCGGAAGAATTCTGATATAGTTCATTCTAATTTTTCCTGAAATATGTGCCTGCACTTCGAAACCGTTGTCTAATTTGACCTTGAACATCGCGTTAGGCTGTGCGTCGACAACTGTTCCCATTGCCTCGATGACGTCTTTTTTCGCCATAAATACAGTCTCCTTCTATTTTACAATGTAAGCAATTCCGGTTCACCGTCGGTGATCACGACTGTGTTCTCGTAATGTGCCGCCAAGCCGCCGTCTACGGTTACCGCAGTCCAGTCGTCTGTCAGCACATCGATCTCCCACGAGCCCTGTGTGATCATCGGTTCGATCGCGAGCGTCATGCCGCGCTGCAGTCTCGGACCCTTGCCGGGCTTGCCGACATTCGGAATCTGTGGATCTTCGTGCATTTCACTGCCGATCCCATGTCCGACAAAATCACGAATGACTCCAAAACCTTCGGTCTCAACGGTCTGCTGCACCGCATGGGAGATATCCGACAGGCGGTATCCCTCTTTGGCGTATGCAATGCCGTTCCAGAATGCTCTCTCTGCAGTTTCGATCAGGTGTTTGGCCTCCGGGCTGATGGTTCCCACTGCATAGGTCCGCGCCGCGTCTGCCATATAGCCGTCATATTCGACGACCAGATCGCAGCTGACGATATCGCCCTCTCGCAGATGGCGTTTCTTGCTCGGAATGCCGTGAACAACTTCGTCGTTGATGGACACGCATATGCTGGCCGGGTAGCCGCAGTAGCCTTTTTCGGCTGCGCGCATCCCATGCTCGCGTACGGTCTTTTCTACAAAACGATCGATCTCCATGGTGGAGATCCCCGGTCGTATGATGTTGGCAAGCTCGCGCAGAATATATCCGCACACCTTGCCCGCCTCTCTCATACGATCCAGCTCCTGTTTTGATTTAATCACGATCATGCTTATTCACCCAATGCTTTAACGATGTCTGCAAATACATTGTCAAGTCCGGTGGTACCGTCGATATGGGCAATGTTGCCTGCTTTTTCATAGTAATCGATCAGCGGTTTCGTCTGCGAT
Organism: uncultured Eubacteriales bacterium; assembly: GCA_900542245.1. Taxonomy (GTDB): domain Bacteria; phylum Bacillota; class Clostridia; order Peptostreptococcales; family Anaerovoracaceae; genus CAG-238. The sequence continues at coordinate 19,772 of UQMQ01000009.1, read as the reverse complement.
TCGTAAACATCGATACGATTGGTCACTGTTTCCAGATTGTCATCTGCTCTCTGGATCAGCTCGCCGCCGCAGTAGTCGCAAACGCCTTCTTTTTTAGGAGGGATATTGACGACATGGAAGCTTGCGCCGCATGCTTTGCAGACTCTTCTTCCTGTCAGTCTTGTGATCAATTCATCCTTTCCTACAGCGATGTCAAGAACCTTGTCGATCTTGCCGCCATGGGCTGCAAGAAATTCATCCAGCTTCTCTGCCTGATAAACGGTTCTCGGAAAACCATCCAGAAGGAATCCGTTCTTGCAGTCGTCCTTCGCCAGTCTGTCTGTCGCGATCTCGATGACGAGATCATCCGGAACGAGTTCGCCTCTGTTCATGTACGCCTGCGCTTTCTTGCCCAGCTCCGTACCGTTTTTGATGTTTTCTCTAAAGATGTCTCCTGTTGAAATGTGCGGAATGCCGTACTTCTCAACAATTTTCACTGCTTGTGTGCCTTTACCCGCTCCCGGAGGCCCTAATAAAATAGTTCTAAGCATTTGAGTTTCATCTCCTTACTACTTTAAGAAACCCTGATAGTTTCTCATCAACATCTGGTTTTCAAGCTGTCTGACAGAATCCAGTGCAACACCGACTGCGATCAGCAGGGAGGTGCCGCCGAAGTGGATACCCTTGAGCGCCGGTACCATCACGCTGATGATGGTCGGCAGCGTCGCGATCAGTGCCAGGAAAATCGCACCGACGATCGTAACTCTCGACATAACCTTGTTCAGATAGTCTTCGGTTGCCTTACCCGGACGGATACCAGGGATAAAGCCGCCGTTTGCTTTCATGTTGTTGGCAACCTCATTCGGGTTGAATGTGATGCCGGTATAGAAATATGTGAAGAAAATAATCAGCACAATATTCAATACGCCGTAGATCCAGACACCCGGATCGCCGGACGGTGACAGCCACTTTGTCACCCAAACAGAGAACGCGTTGCCCTGTTTCAGGAAGTAAGTGATCGTCAACGGGAACTGCAGCAGGGACAGCGCGAAGATGATCGGAATGACGCCTGCCTGGTTGACCTTGATTGGAATGTGGGTGGACTGTCCGCCGTACATCTTTCTGCCTACGACTCTCTTTGCATACTGTACCGGAATTCTTCTCTGTCCTTCCTGGATCAGTACAACGCCTGCCGTTACCAGAACAGCCAGGAGCACGAAGATGATCAAGGTGACGATAGAGATACCGCCGTCCTGATAGCTGGTAACGATGCTTCTGAGTCCGCTCGGAATCCTTGCGACGATACCGCCGAAAATCAGCAGGGAGATACCGTTGCCGATGCCTCTGTCATTGATCTGTTCGCCGAGCCACATCAGGAATGCGGTACCTGCGGTCAGTACGAGTACAACGACGATAACGGAGAATGCGCTTTTGTCAACGACTGCCTGTCTGAATAAGCCGACAGTTAAGCCAATCGCCTGAATCAACGCCAGAACAACCGTCATGTAACGGGTGATCTGCGCCATTTTTTTGCGGCCTTCCATGCCTTCCTTTGCGAGATTCTCGAAATAAGGGAACGCGATGGTCAGCAGCTGAACAATGATGGATGCAGTGATGTATGGTGTAATACTCAGTGCAAAGATTGTGAAGTTACTAAATGATCCGCCGGAGAACAGGTCGAACAGGTCGAACAGACCGGCATCGCCTGTGAACATCTCGGACAGTACTGATCTGTTGATGTTCGGAACCGGAATATTCGATCCGATTCTGAACACAACGAGCATGAGTAAGGTAAAGATCATTTTGCTTCTGATTTCAGGAACTTTCCACGCTTGAGCTACAGTCTTCAACATACCCATCCTAAATCACCTCTGCCTTTCCTCCAGCAGCTTCGATCTTTTGGACAGCGCTTCCGCTGAACTTGTCAGCTTTGACTGTCAGTGCAACATTCAGGCTGCCCTGTCCGAGCACCTTGATGCCGTCTTTGACCTGTTTCACGATGCCGGCAGCTTCTAACGCAGCCTGATCGACAACAGCGCCTGCTTCAAACTTGTTCAAGTCTTCCACATTTACGATGGTATATTCGGTTCCCCAGATGTTGGTGAAACCGCGCTTCGGCAGTCTTCTGTACAACGGCATCTGACCACCTTCGAATCCGAGACGAACGCCGCCGCCGGATCTGGATTTCTGACCGTTCATACCTCTGCCGGCCGTTGTGCCCTGTCCGGTTGCGTGACCGCGGCCTTTTCTCTTCGGCTTTTTGGTTGCGCCCGGTACAGCTCTTAATTCATGTAATTTCATTTGCGTGTACCTCCTATTCCTCTACGGTTACAAGATGGGACACCTTAGCAACAGCGCCGCGTGTCTGCGGAGTGTCTGCCATTTCTACTGTCTGGTGCATCTTTCTAAGACCTAACGCTTCAACGACTTTTCTCTGTTTAGGGGAAGCGCCGATCGTGCTTTTTGTTAAAGTAATTTTAATCATTTTAGCCATGTCCTTGCGTATCCTCCTATCCTAAGATTTCTTCTACTGTCTTGCCTCTAAGCTTCGCGACCTTTTCTACAGTCATCATGCCCTTGAGGCCCTTCAGTGTTGCGTAAGCCATGTTTCCAGAGTTGTTGGAACCGATGGATTTCGCTCTGACGTCCTTGATACCCGCAGATTCCAGTACCGTACGTACGGAAGAACCTGCGATAACTCCGGTACCTTGTGCCGCCGGCATGATGAGTACTCTGCCTGCGCCGAAAACGCCCAGGTTCTTGTGAGGTACAGTTGTTCCTACGGTCGGAACATATATTAAATTCTTCTTTGCATCTTCTTCTGCTTTTCTTACAGCTTCAGGAATTTCCTGAGACTTGCCCAGACCAACGCCTACATAGCCGTTGCCGTCGCCGACAACAACAGTCACGCTGAATCTCATGTTTCTACCGCCCTTAACAGTCTTTGCTACTCTTCTGATACTAACGATAGTTGACTTTAAGTCAAGCTTGGATGCATCAACGATATTACGCATTCCTTTTTCCTCCTGTTAGAATTTTAATCCGGCTTCGCGAGCGCCTGCAGCAAGTTCCGCAACTCTTCCGTGGTATAAGAATCCGCCTCTGTCGAATGCGACTTCCTCGATACCTTTTGCTAATGCTCTCTTTGCAAGGGCTTCTCCAACCTTCTTCGCTGCTTCTTTGTTGCCGCCGTAAGCGATTTCGCCCTTCAGCTCCTTATCGAGTGATGACGCTGCTGCTAAGGTCACGCCGTTCACATCGTCGATGATCTGCGCGGAGATGTTCTTGTTGGATCTGTAAACGCAAAGTCTAGGTTTTTCAGGAGTTCCATAAAGATTTTTTCTTACTCTTTCATGTCTCTTGACACGTCTGTCATTTCTGCTTTCTTTTGCCAATTTCATTCACTCCTTTCCCTTTATTTAGCACCGGCTTTGCCTTCTTTTCTGCGGATCACTTCATCAGCATACTTGATACCCTTGCCCTTATAAGGCTCCGGTCTTCTCCATGCTCTGATGTTTGCCGCATAGTTTCCGACAACTGCTTTATTGATACCCTTGACGGTCACTTCTGTTGCGGATGTGCATTCCGTTGTAATTCCTTCAGGGTCTTTTAATTCTACCGGATGGGAGTAGCCGAGGTTCATAACCAGCGTGTCGCCCTTCTTTTCAGCCTTGTAACCAACGCCGACGAGCTGGAGTTTCTTTTCGAAGCCCTGGGTTACGCCTACTACCATGTTATTGATTAAAGTTCTCGCAAGACCGTGCTGGGATCTTTCCTCTCTCGCATCGGATGCTCTGCTTACCAGAACTTCGCCTTCAGCTACTTCAACCTTGATCAGTTTGCTGATTTCTTCTGATAATTGTCCTTTTGGGCCTTTCACTGTAACCACGTTGTTCGCGTCTACAGTTACTTCTACGCCGGCAGGAACAACTACAGGTTTTTTACCAATTCTAGACATGTTTCGTTCCTCCTACCATACATAACAGATAACTTCGCCGCCAACGCCCAGTTTTCTTGCTTCTTTATCGCTTACGATCCCCTTGGAAGTGGAGATAATCGCGATGCCCAGACCTCCGAGTACCTTTGGTACGTCGTTCGCCTTTGCGTAAACCTTTAAGCCCGGCTTGGAAATTTTCTTGATTCCACTGATTACTCTTTCTTTGTTCGCGCCGTATTTCATTGTAACTTTGATCATACCTTGCTTGTCATCTTCTATTACATCGAAATCCGTAATGTAGCCTTCTTCTTTTAAGATCTCCGCGATCGCTTTTTTCATTTTAGACGCCGGGATCTCAACAGTTTCGTGACCTACAGTATTGGCATTTCTGATTCTTGTCAGCATATCTGCTATAGGATCTGTCATTGTCATTACAGTATTTCTCCTTTCATAAATTTACCAGCTTGCTTTTCTTACGCCCGGAATTTCTCCTTTATAAGCAAGCTCTCTAAAACAGATACGGCAGATACCATATTTTCTTAATACGGAATGTGGTCTTCCGCAAAGTCTGCATCTGGTATAAGCACGTGTCGAATATTTCGGTTTTCTAGCCTGTTTTACCTTGAGAGATGTCTTTGCCATAATTCCCTCCTATTTTTCAAACGGCATACCGAGCAGTTCCAGTAATGCAGCTGCTTCTTCGTCTGTCTTAGCCGTTGTTGTAAATACTATGTTCATACCTTTGATCGTTTCAACCTTGTCATAGTTGATTTCAGGGAAGATCAACTGTTCTTTGATACCCATAGAGTAGTTGCCTCTACCGTCAAAAGAATTCTTGCTGACGCCCTTGAAGTCTCTGACTCTCGGAAGAGCGATGTTGAAGAATTTATCCGCGAAAACATACATGTTGTCGCCTCTTAAGGTAACCTTGGCGCCGACCGGCATACCCTGTCTTACTTTGAAGTTTGCGATGGACTTTCTTGCCTTGGTTACGACCGGTCTCTGTCCGCTGATCAGCGCGATCTCTTCTACTGCGGATTCGATGACCTTTGCGTTGTCTTTGGCTTCGCCAAGACCCATGTTGATGGTGATCTTCACTAATTTCGGAACTTCCATGACGTTCTTGTACTGGAATTTCTCTTTTAATGCGTTAAAAACCTGATTGTCATAAGTTTCTCTTAATCTAGCTGTCAAAATCGTCTCCTCCTTTCTTAGTCGATTACGTTTCCGGATTTTCTGGAAATTCTTACTTTTTTGCCGTCTTTGAATTCGTATCCGATCTTCGTAACTGCTTTTGCCTTTGTGTCATAGTACATGACATTGGATGCATCGATCGGTCCTTCGAAGTGCTTGATCTCAGCGCCGGACTGTCTGGTTGCCTTTGCATGCTTGGTTACGATGTTTACGCCTTCTACGATGACTCTGTTCTCTTTCGGCATTGCTTTGAGTACTTTGCCGTGTTTACCTTTATCCTTACCGGTAATGACCATTACCGTATCGCCTTTTTTAATACGCATCCTGTTCACCTCCTACAGTACTTCCGGTGCCAAGGACACGATCTTCATGAAGCCCTTGTCTCTGAGTTCTCTGGCAACTGGTCCAAAGATACGGGTTCCAACCGGGTTCTTGTCTTCTTTATCTTTAATGATAACTGCTGCGTTCTGGTCAAACTTTACATAGCTTCCGTCAGCTCTTCTGGCACCATGCTTGGTTCTAACAACAACAGCTTTCACAACGTCACCTTTTTTCACAAGGCCGCCTGGTGTTGCTTCCTTAACTGCGCAAACGATTACGTCTCCGATATTCGCATACTGACGGGACGTGCCGCCTAAGATACGAATGCAAAGAAGTTCTTTTGCACCGGAATTGTCGGCAACTCTTAATCTGGTTTCAGTCTGAATCATGATCTGGTGCCTCCTTTATTTAACCTTTTCAATGATGTTCACAAGTCTCCATCTCTTATCCTTGGACAGAGGTCTTGTTTCCATAATTCTTACCTTATCGCCGATCTGGCATTCATTGTTCTCATCGTGCGCTTTGACTTTCTTCGTTCTCTTTACAGCTTTTCCGTAAAGGGAATGTCTTACGAAGTCTTCGATTGCAACTACGACTGTCTTATCCATTTTGTCGCTGACTACGACACCGACTTTTGTCTTTCTTCTGTTTCTTTCAACTGTCATATTACATCCTCCTTTCCGTTAGGCCTCAGCTTTTGCAAGCTCTTTTTCTCTGATGATCGTCTTCACGCGGGCGATCTCTCTCTTTACTTCTCTCATCTTAACCGGGTTTTCAAGCTGTCCGGTTACATGCTGGAATCTTAAGTTGAACAGTTCCTTTTTCATCTTTGCGAGCTCGTTGTTCAGTTCAACCTCGGTCATTTCTCTCATTTTCTTTAATTCCATTATGCTTCACCACCCTTTACTGCGTTTTCCTTGATGGCAAATTTGCACTTAACCGGGAGCTTGTGGGAAGCAAGTCTCATTGCTTCTCTTGCCTTTTCTTCGGATACGCCCTCGATCTCGAACATGACTCTACCCGGCTTTACAACTGCTACCCAATATTCAGGCGCACCTTTACCGGAACCCATACGAACTTCAGCAGGTTTCTTTGTAACCGGTTTGTGTGGGAAAATCTTAATATATACTTTACCGCCTCTCTTGATCGATCTTGTCATCGCGATACGAGCGGCTTCGATCTGATTGGAAGTGATCCAGCCACATTCCTGTGCAACCAGGCCATATGCACCGTAGGTAATGGTATTGCCCTTGGTTGCAACGCCCTTCATTCTTCCTCTGTGAACTCTTCTGCGTTTAACGCGCTTTGGCATTAACATGACTCAAGTTCCTCCTTTCCGTGTATTTATGCTTCAGTAGTTTCTGCTGCTTCTGCTGCAGGTGCTTCTACCTGTGGTTCTTCAACTTGCGGTGCAGCCTTCGGCGTCTTTCTGACTCTCGGGTTTGCAAACTTCGGTGCTTCGCTTCTTTCGCCGCGGTCACGTCTGTCGCGTCTTTCGCCGCGATCACGTCTGTCACGTCTTTCGCCGTCTTTTCTCGGACGTCTTTCTCTCTTTTCGCGTTTTTCTTCGCGTACAGCGCCCTGTAATCCCTTGTCAAGGATCTCGCCGTGGTTGATCCAGACCTTAACGCCGATCTTGCCGTAAGTAGTGTCAGCTTCTGCGAAGCCGTAATCGATGTCAGCTCTTAACGTGTGCAGAGGTACGTTGCCTTCGCTGTACTTTTCGCTTCTTGCGATTTCAGCGCCGCCAAGTCTGCCGGAGCACAGTACCTTGATACCCTTTGCGCCGGCCTTCATGGTTCTGCCGATCGCCTGCTTCATGGCTCTTCTGAAGGATACACGTCTTTCGAGTGCCTGTGCGATGCTCTCCGCTGTCAGCTGTGCGTCCATTTCGGATCTTCTGACTTCTTCGATGGAGATATCGATGTCCTTGCCTGTCAGCTTCTTGAGCTCTGCGCGCAGATTGTCGATGCCTGCGCCGGAGCTGCCGATGACCATGCCCGGCTTTGCTGTCAGAACGATGACTCTCATTTTATTCTCTGCAGCTCTTTCAATCAATACCTTTGAAACACCTGCAACGTATAATTTTTTCTTTACATAATCTCTTACTTTGTTGTCTTCTACAAGGTAATCTGCGAAGTTGGCTTTATCTGCATACCATTTGGAATCCCAGTCTTTAATAACGCCCACTCTTAAGCCATGTGGACTAACTTTCTGACCCATTCATGAACCTCCTATTCTTTCTCTTTCAGAGTCACGCCGACGTGGCTGGATCTCTTTAAGATGATTGATGCTCTGCCTTGGGAGCCGGCTCTCCATCTCTTCATGGTTGGGCCCTGGTTGGCATATACTTCTGCAACGTATAAATTATCCGGATTCATATCGAAATTGTTTTCCGCGTTCGCTGCTGCGGATTTAACAACCTTTTCTACGATCTCTGAACCTTTACCCGGGGTGAACTTCAAGATGTTCAATGCCTCGTTTAAGTCCTTGCCTCTCACTAAGTCAGTAACAGGCTTCAGCTTGATAGGAGACATTCTTACATATTTCGCAACTGCTTTTGCTTCCATTTTCATGTTCTCCTTTCTTATTTCTTAACCTTAGAGGATTTATCTGCAGCATGACCTCTGTAGTTTCTGGTCGGAGCAAATTCTCCAAGTCTGTGTCCTACCATGTCTTCTGTGATATATACAGGGACATGCTTCTTGCCGTCATGCACTGCGATCGTGTGTCCCACCATCTGCGGGAAAATTGTGGATGGTCTTGACCAGGTCTTGATAACTTTCTTATCGTTTGCTGCGTTCAGTTCTTCGATAGCCTTGAGCAGCTTTGCGTTCACGAAAGGACCTTTTTTCAGTGATCTACCCATTATTTATGCTCCTTCCTGTTATTTTTCATTTCTTCTCTTTACGATATACTGATTCGAAGCTTTGTTCTTCTTTCTGGTCTTGTAGCCAAGTGCAGGTTTACCCCAAGGAGTAACCGGACTCTTACGACCAACAGGTGCTCTGCCTTCACCACCGCCATGTGGGTGATCGTTCGGGTTCATAACAGAACCTCTTACGGTAGGTCTGATGCCCATGTGTCTCTTACGACCGGCTTTACCGATCTGGATATTTGCATGGTCGCCGTTGCCTACTTCACCGATGGTCGCTCTGCATCTCATGCTGATCTTTCTTACTTCGCCGGACGGGAGTCTTACCTGTGCGTAATCTCCTTCCTTTGCCATCAGCTGCGCGCCGTTTCCTGCGGATCTTGCAAGCTGTGCACCTTTACCAGGCTTGAGCTCAATATTGTGAATGATGGTACCTACCGGAATGTTTGCGATCGGCAGTGCGTTGCCGACTACGATATCTGCGTCCGGTCCGGATACGATCTTCTGTCCTACGACTAATTTGTTCGGCGCGATGATGTATCTCTTTTCGCCGTCTGCGTAAACGATCAGTGCGATGTTTGCGCTTCTGTTCGGGTCGTATTCAATGGTTGCTACGGTTCCCGGAACACCGTCCTTCGTTCTCTTGAAGTCGATGATTCTATATTTCGGTCTGGTACCGCCGCCCTGATGTCTTACGGTGATCTTACCTCTGTTATTTCTTCCTGCGTGCTTCTTAAGAGTTACAGTCAAGGATTTTTCAGGCGTGCTGGTTGTAATTTCTTCAAATGTAGAAACTGTCATACCTCTCAGACCAGGAGTTGTCGGATTATATTTTCTAATTCCCATTGTTCATTTGCCTCCTATTACAGTCCTTGGAAGAACTCGATTTCCTTACTGCTTGGCGTAAGGGTCACGATCGCTTTTTTGTAAGCAGCAGTTCTGCCGACATTTCTTCCCATTCTCTTAACTTTACCGTCATAATTCATGATGTTTACTTTGGATACTTCAACACCGAAGATTTCTTCTACAGCGTGCTTAACCTGTGTTTTGTTAGCGTCTACTGCAACTTTGAAAGTGTACTTCTTGTCTGCCGCCACGTCCATGGACTGTTCGGAAATAACAGGTGTCAAAATGATGTCGTATGCTGTTTTCATTAGATGTACACCTCCTCGATCTTCTTTACAGCTTCCTGTGTTACGATGAAGCTGTCGTGGTTCACGATCTCATAAACGTTCATCGTGCCTACCAGTGCAGTTCTCACTCCCGGAATGTTGGCCGCGGATTTTACAACGTTTTCGTCCTTCTCAGCCATGACGATCAGGGCTTTCTTGCCAGCCTTTACGTTAGCCAGTACCTTGATCATTTCCTTTGTCTTTGGAGCATCAAACTTTAATTCGTCTAATACGATGATTTCTTTGTCAGCTACCTTTGCGGAAAGAGCAGACTTCAGTGCGAGTCTTCTCAGCTTCTTCGGTAATGTATATCTGTAGTCGCGAGGCTTCGGTGCGAATACAACGCCGCCGCCGACCTGTGACGGGTCCGTTGTGCTGCCTTGTCTGTGACGACCGGTTCCTTTTTGTCTGAAAGGCTTTCTGCCGCCCCCTCTGACTTCGCCTCTGGTCTTTGCGGACTGCGTGCCCTGTCTTTGGTTTGCCAAGTAGTTCTTCACTACTGCATGAACAGCGTTTTCGTTCGGAGTGATGCCGAAGATCTCATCTTTTAATTCGATGGTACCGGCTTCTGCTCCTGCCATATTTAACATAGTTACTTTTGCCATTTGTGCTTCCTCCTTTCCAAAAGACTATTCTATTTGTCCTGTCCCTTTACTGCATACTGAACGCGAACCAGACCACCTTTGTTTCCCGGTACCGCGCCCTTAACGAGCAGCAGGTTTCTCTCTTCGATAACTTTTACAAGTACAACGTTCTGAACGGTCACAGTGTCTCTGCCCATTCTTCCCGGACCTGCGTTGCCCTTGAAGACTCTGGAAGGATAAGTACCTGCAGCCAGTGCGCCGGCAAGTCTCTTATGCTTGGAGCCGTGGGTCATCGGGCCTCTGTGGTGTCCGTGTCTCTTGATGTTGCCTTGTGTTCCTTTACCTTTGGAAGTGCCTGTGATGTCCAGCTTCTTGCCGACTTCGAAATCAGCAACTGTGATCACCTGACCAACCTCGTAAGTTTCGCCGTCTTCGACTCTGAATTCAGCAAGATGCTTCTTCGGAGCAACGCCGGCTCTTTCGAAATGTCCTGTCATCGGCTTGTTGACTCTCTGCGGCTTCTGATCTTCGAAACCGACCTGTACAGCATTGTAGCCGTCAGTTTCAACGGTCTTAACCTGAGTTACAACTTCCGGACCGGCTTCGATGACTGTTACCGGAATCACGTTTCCTTCTTCATCGAAGATCTGTGTCATGCCCATCTTTTTTCCTAAGATTGCTTTCATATGTTTTCTCCTTTTCTTACATTGGAATCACGTCGTCGCAAGCTTCGCTGTTTTCGCGTGCCGCATCTTGCACGCTCACGCGCTCCGCTGCTCCTCCTTTCCCCAAAAAGCTTCGCTTTCCGGGGGCCCCACAGGTTGGACCACGATTTTGCAGCTGCCGTCTTGCGCGGCGGATTCATACTAAGGGAAGGTCCCTTTTAACTTGTTTTGGGTTTCGATTTCAAACCTGTTTATGGATTAGAGTTTGATTTCGATGTCAACGCCTGCAGGCAGGTCGAGCTTTGTTAAAGCGTCTGTTGTCTTCAGTGTTGCGTTTGTGATGTCGATCAGTCTCTTGTGGGTTCTCTGTTCGAACTGCTCTCTGCTGTCTTTGTACTTGTGGACAGCTCTCAAGATCGTAACGACTTCTTTCTCTGTCGGCAGCGGAATCGGACCGGAAACGTCTGCACCTGTCTTCTTCGCCGTTTCGACGATCTTAGCCGCGGACTGGTCTAATAACGCATGGTCATAAGCCTTCAGCTTGATTCTGATTTTCTGTAATTCGCTCATTGTTGTCCTCCTAAATTTTTTTGTACTGTTTGCGCTATGCTTGTACAAGGGGTTCTAAAGCCTTATTTTTCAACGCGTACAGATGATTCGCTTACTTCGTACACGCCTTTGTGCGTTTCCTGTGTTTGCACACAAAGCAAAATCCGGCGAATCCCTCCGCCCCCATCAAGTGGGGACAATTCTCCACGGAAATTACCAGATAGCACTGCAACTTCCCGTTTCATCGCCTTAAGCAAGCCTTTTTAGTATAAATGAATTCTGCAAATAATGCAAGTCTTTTTTGAATTTTTTTTCGCAGAAAATCAAAGTTTTTTTCTGGGCGAAAATTAGTATTTGCAACGCTTTGATTTACTATTTTTCGTACACATTTATCTGCGTTTTCTTTTAGGGCAGAAATCCGTGTCAACGCTCTCCTTTATCTTTTTTCCGAAATTTTCAAATTTTATACAAAATTTTTTTGCGGATTTTTTTGTGCCGATGCGTGAAAAAGCGGCGGACCTTCGACCGGATATCCGCCGCCATAGAAAGAGGGCTGCGCCCTAACGGTTTTTTTCCGTTAAGGTGCAGCCCTTTACACTTGATGTTTTCGTTCTATTGCCGTAAAGCGCAATGCTTATGCGACTTTTTTGTAAGTGATGTTCGACCACTTGGAGTAAGCGTTCTTGCCGTCAATGCTCTTGACCACTCTGACCTTGAAGTAATAGGTCTTGCCCTTGGTCAGCTTCTTCACAGTATAAGTTCTCTTGCTGGTTGTGATGACTCTCTTGTATCCTTTGGACTTCTTCAGGGATTTGTATACCTGATATTTGACACCCTTGACCTCTGTGCAAGCCTTCCAGGTCAGCTTCACTGCGCCTTTCTGCTTCTTGGAGGTCACCTTGGTCTTAAACTGCTTCAGGATGGTCTTTTGATCCGGTGCAGGCTCCGGTACAGGCTCCACTGTCGGAGCTGTATCTGTGATCATGATTCTGCCCTGCGGCGCTGCGTATTCGCTGCCGACAACGCCCTTGAGGTTGTTCTGGATATAGTTGATCAGTACCTGATTGTCGACCATGACTTCATCCTGCAGGACTTTGCTGCCCTTGAACATCTTAAAGCCATCGCCGCCGTTTTTCAGCATGTAGTTATGGGATGCCAGTGTGTAGGTCTTTGCAGGATCCAAAGCTTCTCCGTTTACTTTCACATCATAAACCTTGTACGCACCACCGACCTTGACAAATTCTTCCTTATCATTCAGTTCTACCGTCGACTTAAAGTTCTTATGAATGCTGTAGTTCAGACCGGAAACCTGCAGGAAGCCGCCGTTCTCACCCGTACCGACATTCCTCGAACCGAATTCCAACGCATCAAGGATCTGCTGACCAGTCACCTCGATTACGCATGCCATGTTGCCGAACGGATGTACCGCGATGATATCACCGTAGGTGATATTGCCTTTTTTGATCGGTACGCGAATACCGCCGCCGTTGACAAACGCGATATCAGCGCCCAGTACATTCTTATACGCATCCGCGCAGAGATCACCAAGATTCGTTTCTTCGCTTCTGACCAGACGGTTCTCCTTTTGGTCCGCAATAATCAGATCGACATCCGTCTTTGCAACAACCGTCTTGACCAGTGCGTCATATTTCGTCTTGATGCTGTCGATAAACTTCGCAACATCTGCATCCTTGTCCTTTGCCACGTCTGCGCCGATGTATTCAGCAGTGATCGCACCGTTCTCAGCGATGACGATCTTGCCGATGTTTTCGAGCTTCGTGCCGGTCGCTACCATCTTGATGGATTTGCCGTCTTTGTTCTTCACGCTCTTAACGAACAGTTCGTGTGCGTGACCGTCCAGCAGCGCGTCGATACCCGTTGTATTTTTGATAACATCTGTAGAGGTCCAAGGCGCGCTCGCAGTGTCCGCGCCGAGGTGTGCGACTGCGACAACATAGTCAGCACCCGCCTTCTTTGCAGCGTCAACAGCGCTCTGTACAGCCTTGTACAGCTTGTCACCGGTCTTGTCGTTGCAGAAGTCATAGATGTAGTTTCCGAACTTATCCTGGAAATAGGTCGGGGTGGACTTTACCAGGGTCTCCGGGGTGCTGATGCCGACAAATGCGACCTTCTTGCTGCCGTAAGTCATCATCTTATAGGCATCAAACACAAGCTTGTCGCCTTTCATGAAGTTTGCGGACACATAAGTCGCTTTCATCTTCGGTACGATGACATTGAGGAACTGATCCATGCCATAGTCGAATTCATGGTTGCCCGGAACGACAACGTCATAGCCGACTTCGTTCATGATATCCACCAGATATTCACCCTTGGATAAGGTACCGATGGTATCGCCCTGGATCGCGTCACCCGCGTCGACAAGCGCAACATAGTTATACTTCTCTGCCATGGCTTTTTTGTAAGCCGCAAGACCCGCATAACCGATGTTCTGGTCGATGCCGCAGTGCACATCGCTGGTGCCGAGAATGACGATGTCATTCGACTTCGCCGGTGCAGCCGGCGTTTCATCCGTCTTGCCCGCGCCCGGTGTCGTTGTCGTGGTTTCTGCGCCTGTCGTTGTTGTCGGCGTGGTCGTTGCCGTATCGGCAAACGCCATCGCAGGCATCATCGCGATCATCACAACAACTGCCAGCAGTACCGCTAATACTCTCCTGTTCTTCATTGTTCTTCTCCTTTTCGTTTTGAGATAACATTAATTTATTGTCCACCCGCGCACGCAAGCTGCGCGGCGCAGCAATCCCTATTTTCTCACCTTGCAGGAGGCCGCATTGGACCAGCTACTGTAATAATATTTACCCTTGATGTACTTATAGGCACGCACTTTATAATAATACGTCTTATTCTTGCTCAGACTGCTCGTATTGCGGAAGGTCGTTCCCGAAACCACCGCAAGCTTTTTATATCCGGACGACTTCTTCGTCGATTTATAAAGCTGATACTTGACCCCGCTGATCTTTTCAGACGGCGTCCACGTCACCCTGACGGTGCGCTTGCTGCCGCTCTTGCTGAATTTCGCAGCGGTCTTGATCGAAAGCGATTTGATTGCAACGATATCCTGCTGTGCAGCGAGTTGCGCGCGCAGTGTTTTGAGCTCGGACACATAGTCCTTGATTCTTTCTTCTACCTTCTTTTCGATCTCGGCATCGATCTCACTCTGTCTGGCAAGTTTGATGGAGTCAATGCGCCCCTGCGATCTGCTGTAGGCGCCGCCGATGCTGTTTTTGAGAGAGGCGGCGATGTAGGTGATCAATGCCTGATTATCTGTCGTCACATTGGCTTTTTTGATCGGACCGTTCCGAAGCATCGTATAGCCGGTTTCCCCATTCAGAAGCGCGTTCGTACCCGCAACCGTATAATTTGCCATCACATCCAGCTCTTTGCCGTTGATCATCACATTCGTTACGCGGTAATCATCCGATACGCCGATGAAATTTCCGTTTCCGTCCAGGGTCACAGACGGGATCACCGTTTCCTGAATATCAAAAGTAATACCGGATACCTGCAAGAAGCCGCTGTGCTTGGCAGGATATACACGCGCTGACATTTCGAGCGCGTCGAGAATATCATAACCGCTGACGCTGATGACGCTGATAGACTGTCCGCCCGGCAGCGCGCTCATAATGTCATCATAGCTGATGGTGCCCAGCTCAATATTGCTCTTGATCTCTCGCGCCTCTACAAAGGCGATATCCGCGCCGGTGACGACCCGATACGCATCCGCGCAGAGGTCGCCCAGATTGGTCTCGCTGCCCTCGATGATCCTGACCCCGCTGCTGTTTGCCGCTTCCAGCCTGCTGCTGGTCGCAGCAAAGTTCTCCTGCAGATTTTCTCTGTATTTTTTGGTCAGCGCGTCAATGCCGTCTTTGGTCTTGATGTCGCGTAAATTATAGCTGTTGATAAGCTGCGATGTGATGCGTTTACCCGCCGTAATGGTCAGCACGCCGAGATTGCTCAGTCCGGCACCGGCACAGGTCAGCAGCGCTTCGCTGCCGTCTGCCGTCTTGACCTTTTCGCCGACCGTAGCCGTATGTGTATTGCCGTCGATGAACGCCTGTATACCGGTCGTATTTTCAATCACGCTCTTCGGCGTGTAAGCCGCATCACCGGTCATGCTCAGATGTCCGATCGCAACGATATAGTCCGCACCGGCTGCCTTGGCCTCGTCGATGGCAGCCTGCACTGTATGATAGAGGTTCTTGCCCTCCGCTCCGTCAGCAAAGGAATACGCCGCACTGCCGTCACTGTTTTTGAACGATGCGCCGGACTTGCTGATGGTCTGCGGGTCGCTGATGCCGATATAGGCTACCTTTGCACTGCCGTAGGTTTTGATGACATACGGTTTGAACACCGTCTGCCCGTTCGCGGTCATCGTGAAGTTGCAGCTCACATACTGATGGTTTGCTTCCTTGGATAAGGTCCCCACCAGCCCGGATACGCCATAATCAAAATCGTGCACGCCCGGGACCGCGACCCCGTACCCTGCCAGATTCATCGCCTCGATGACATATTTGCCTTGTGTCGTCGATGCCAGCGTCGTACCGCTGACTGCATCTCCCGCATCGACCAGCTCCACATAGTCGCCCTGCGCACGTTTTTCGTTCGCGAGCGCCGCCAGTCCCGCCAAGCCTAAATTGCTGTCAACGCCGCCGTGCATATCACTGCTGTAAAGAATCACAATATCCCCTGCCGCTGCAGTGTCCGCACCGAAAGCTGCCCCCGGCATACCTGTCAGCACAAGACAAAGCGTCAGGACAGCTGCGAAAAATCTCCTCTTCCCCTTCATGTCTGCCTACCTCTTCCTCTTTTGTTCCTCTTTTGATTTATCCGTCGATCAGATGCGTGCCCGATCAGAGATTGCTCGCGATCTGTGCGCCGATCTCCGCATTATGCAGCACCAGTTTGATGTTGGCCTCCAAGCTGTGCCCTTCTGTCAAATCTTTGACCCTGCTCAGCAGGAACGGCGTAATCTTCTTGCCGCGCACGCCCTTCTCCTCGCACTCCGCAAGTGCCTGCCGGATCACAACGTCCATCTTCGCGTATGGAATTTCGTCCTCCTGCGGGATCGGGCAAGCAACGAGCATGCCGCCGCGCAGTCCGAGCTCCGCCTTGCTCTTCATCATGGCAGCAATCTTCGCAGGATCATCCACGCGGCAGTCTGCCGTAAACCCACTCTCTCTGCTGTAAAATGCCGGGAACTGATCCGCGCCGAAGGTCACGACCGGAACACCCGCGGTTTCCAGATATTCCAAGGTTGCGCCGATGTCCAGAATGGATTTCACGCCCGCGCATACGACCGTCACATCTGTCATTTTGAGTTCCTCCAGATCGGCGGAGATGTCAAAGCTTTCGCCTGCGCCTCTGTGCACGCCGCCGATGCCGCCGGTCACGAACAGGCGAATACCCGCCATGTGCGCCGCGATCATCGTACCTGCAACTGTTGTTGCGCCATCCAGCCCCTGCGAAATCGTCAGCGGGAAGTCGCGTCTGCTGACCTTCAGCACGTTCTCCGCGGTCGCCATGTATTCGATCTCTTCTCTGGTCAGACCGATCTTGATCCTGCCACCGATGATCGCGATCGTCGCAGGCATCACGCCATGCGCCCGCAGCACATCTTCGACTGCGATCGCAGTCTCCACATTCTTCGGATACGGCATACCATGGGAAATAATCGTGGATTCCAGCGCCACTACAGGTGTGCCCTCCTCCAGTGCCTTTGCAACTTCCGGTTTGATGTCTAAATACTTACTATACATGTTCTCTCATCCTCCTTTTGAGTTCATTCATATGCATATTGCTGTTGACGGCCTGCTTGCTCTCCATTGCAACAGAAGCCGCCGCCATGCCCATGCGGGCAATCTCTTCAATGTTCATCCGCTGTACGCAGCCCAGCAGGATCGCCGCCGAGAAGCTGTCGCCCGCGCCGGTCGCGCTGACGATCTTCAGATTCTGATCAGGTCTGATGATGCCCTCTTTCTCTTCATTTTTGTAATAAACGCCGTCCTTGTTCAGCGTAATAAAGAGCTGCTTGAGTCCCTGCGCCAGAAACCAGTCTCCTGCCCGGCTCAGATCCGCCTCCGTTTCGATCCGCATGCCCGAAAGCACCTCCGCTTCCATCACATTCGGCTTCATGCTGTAAAATCTGCCGATCAGATTGCGAACCCGCACCGCCTTGCCCGCCGATACCGGGTCAAAAAAGAGCGGTATGCCGTCCAGCAGCTCGCAGACATAGGTCAAAATCGCCTCATCCAGATTCGCATCCAGCGCAACGATCTTCGACTTCCGTAAGAACGCCGCGCAATCTGCGAGTTTCTCCGGTGTCAGCGCTTCCATAATGCTCATATCACTGATCGCCATCGCCATATCATGCTTTTCATCCAAAATCGACAGATACATCGAAGAACTGCGTCCCGCAAGCTCCTCGATATAGGTGACATCGACGCCCAGCTCAGCAAGCTGCGCCTTGGCGCCGCGTCCCATCTGGTCATCGCCGATGACCGAGATCATCGCAACATCGCCGCCGAGCCGAGCGGCATTCTCAACAATGTTCCTGCCGACGCCGCCGTAAGCGAGTGAAATTTTGCCGGGATTGGAATCTTCGGGCTGCAGCGCCCGGAATGGGCACCCTTCAATGTCGATATTGATGCCGCCTATAATGCTTATCTCCGCCATAATACTGTTATACTCCTTGCTGTCAGTTTGCTGTCCGTTTCCTATCCGGTTCCTATCAGTCGACAAACACACTGCCGCCGATAAATTCTCTGAGGATCGAATTATTTACGATCGCAGAATCATCCTCTACCGTCTTAAAGAAGCGCAGGAAATTCCGCATGCGCTGCGCCTCGCTGTATTCCGGTTCATCCGGCTGGATCGCTTCCAGGAGTGGCAGCGCGTATTTTTTGAGTACACAAAGCTCATATAAATGTACGGAATTGAACATCACGTCTGCCTCGTTGCTGTACGGGAAAATATTTTTATCCTCTCCGGCCCGCACCTTCGGCCAGTTTTGGATCGTGTTCTGCGCACTGTAGCCGCGATATTTGAAGTCGCGCACCATCCGGCGCAGCATCCGGTGATCTGTCGTCACGATACGATTGTGCGCGTCAATATTGAGCTGGGTCAGCGGACTGATATAAATTTTGAATTTTTCCTCCTTGGCGATCTCCGGCGTCAGCGCATCGTTCAGCGCATGGATGCCCTCGATGACAATCGGCTGATTGCTGCGAATCCTGGTCAGGCGTTTGCCGTATTTCTTATGCCCTTCCAGGAAATCGAAGGTCGGCAGATCTACCTGCTTGCCTGCCAGGAGATCATTCATATTGCTGTTGAACAGGTGAATATCGACCGCGTCCAGATCCTCGTAGTTCTTCTCACCGTAGGCATCGACCGGCGTCTGCTCGCGTTCCAGAAAGTAATCGTCCGTTCCCATATATAACGGCTCCAGCCCGTTGACACGAAGCTGAATGCACAGCCGCTGCGCGAACGTCGTCTTGCCGGAGGACGATGGTCCCGCGATCAGAATGATACGCTTTTTCTGTTTGGTGATCATATCCGCGATCTCTACGATCCTGCGTTCATGCAGCGCCTCGGAAAGCTGAATCAGCTCCTTGAACTTGCCCTCTTCAATTTTGCGATTGAGGTCAAATGCGTAATCGATCCCCATGAGCTTGCCCCAACGGCTCTGCTCGCCAAAGGTCTGATACAGCACGCGCTCATCCACATAATCCGGGATCCGGTTCGGATCGCTCGGATGCGGGAAGCGCAGCAGTACGCCGCGGCGATATTTGCGCAGTTCAAAAAGCGTAAGATAGCTCGTCGATGGCACCATGCGCCCGTAAAAGAAATCGCGATAGCCGCCCAGTGCATAGAGCCGGACCTTTTTTGCCTGCGGGTTCTCCGCCAGCAGCGCGATCTTATCTTCCCTGCCTGTTTTCTCAAAAAACGCGATAGCCTCCTCCTTGCTGAGCGCCTCCTTGATCAGCGGTAAGTCCGCCTTGACCAGCGCCTCCATGCGGCTTTGGATCTGTCTGACTTCCTTTGCCGTCACCGGCGTCTCCCGCTTGATCTCCGTATACAGTCCCTTGTTCAGCGCGTTTTCGATATCGACCTCTACATCGCCCAGTACATCGTAGACCGCCTTCAGATAAAGCAGCGACAGACTGCTCTGATAGACCAGATTTGCCGCCTGCGTGCGCATGTCCAAAAGCTCCACGCGGCACTCCCGGTGCAATGCGTAAGTCAAGCCCTCGTATTTATAATTCACTTTCGCCGCTACGATTTTGTACGGCAATTCGTGTTCAATCCTCTTGTAAATCGTTTCGATCGTCGTGCCCTTTTCGACCTCGATCTCCTCAAATGCAGCGCGTGGGTCCCTTTTTAACTGAATTTTCATAAAAATTTCCTTTCCGCTGTTGTGTGCATACTACCGGAACCATGATATTGCCGAGGCAAAGCCGAAAAAGGCATTTCCATAGTTCT
>UQMQ01000008.1 GCA_900542245.1 uncultured Eubacteriales bacterium | reverse complement strand
CACATGGCGCCCATCCGTGAGCGTCGCTCCGCAAGCTTCTTTTGTCGTTATTCCGGAAACATCGCACAGCGATATTTCCTCTCCATATAATCAAGTGTTTTTTTCAATAAATTCAATACTTCTTGATACCTGTCATTGAATAGAACTAAGGTTATGGAGTGATCTTTACCTCATACAGGGCAGATATACAGTAATAATGGGTACACCAAATAAAACGTCATCACTATTCGTTCTAAATGGCCTCGATGTGTACCCATCCCTATATGGCAGCTCACCTCTCATGTCCAACAGGATCATCCGCCTTACGGTGGGTCCTCACTTCCTTCGTTCTGCCTGTCCATAACCAGGGTGCCAGCTTAGCTACTTATCAGGGTCATGCCCTCTGGAAATAATTCCTGCCGGCTACCAGCTCATTCTTTGTACTTTCATTACTAATCCAAACACTCCGATTACAGCACCTTTCGGTGGACGCTTCCTATAATCATTATGCTTGTTCTTTATTGCTCGGTTATGCAGCCTTTAACGGCTCTCCCGGATGTTGAATATCTTTCAACATCTTTGATGCATCATAACTGATTCCCTTGGTAAGGATCACATGGAATACTCTTATCAGCTTACATGCTACTGCTATCAGCGACTGCATCTTTTTTAATGGATTCTTTTCCCTGGTGGTATAATACCTGTGGATTTCTTTGAATTCTTCATTCTTTCCCACCACCGATATCGCTGCCTCGAAAAGAAGATATCTGAGACGCTTGCGCCCTCTTTTACTTATCTTTGTCTTTCCATTGTGCTTACCAGAGCTATCTGCCACCAGTTCCAATCCTGCCAGTTTCTGAAGTTCTTTCGCGCTATCGAAGCGCGTGATATCACCGACTTCTGCTATGAAACCAGCTATTGTTGTTATTCCTATACCTTTTATTTCAAGCAGCTTATCCGCATACCTGATCTTCCGGCATAGTTCTTTGATCAGGTCATTGACCCGTTCAAGGCGTTTTGTCTGGAGTTCATAATCCTCTATCAGATCCTGTATCTCCATTCTGGCTTCTGTAAGGCCTGCCTTTAATCCTATGCTTTTCATGGCTGCATTCAGAATCAACATAGCCTTCTTATGCCCATTTCCTCGGAGTTTAGCGTCTTTCCATATCTTTATGATACCTTCCACTCCAAGTCTTACGATCTCCTCAGGAGTTTGTGCCTGTTTTAACACCAGCAGCCCTCCCTTGGCATCTATGCGTGTATAAATTCCCTTATATTCCGGAAAATACACTGCAATCCACTTCTGCAGACGGTTCTTCGCCCTTGTCTGTTCTTCTACAAGCACAAACCGGCGGTTTGACGCATTCCGCAGTTCTGCATATACACCTGTCGGCATATATGAATAAAAATACCGTCCATCCCTTACAAGCCCTGCAATAACACGAGGATCTTTTCTGTCATTTTTAGATGGACTGTTGTCATCTAATTCTTTGCTCTTATGCACATGGTGCGGATTTACCATCACAAACTTTATGTTCTTTTCGCCCATGAACTGACCAAGATCAAACCAGTAGTGACCGGTTGGCTCTATTCCTACCAGTGCTTCTTCAAGTTCACTTTTCTGTATCAGTTCCACAATCGTATTGTAAAAGCTGTTGAATCCCTCCATAGAGTTTGAAAACGCTACAGGCTTTCTGGTAAGCTCGATGCCTCTCCAGTTAAAAGCTCTGAAATAATGCTTTTCACTGCCAATATCAATGCCGACAATCATTGTTGTTTCTTTTACTTGCTCAATCTTCTTATTTCGTGTAGAATTCATTTGTAGATACCTTCCTTATTCTGTTCATTTGCTAACTGGCCGGTCAGTAATGACAGTTTAACTTAGGTATCTATTTTTGTAAAATCATTTACTCTCTACACTTTGAATTATACAGGAAGCTACATAATAAAAATATTTTCGTCGATTTTTCGGAATCGCGAAAAAACAGCCTGCCGTCTTACACCCGCACCACGCGCAGCTCTTCACCGAGCAGGCGTCCTTGACCGCCGGTCAGATTGGCAATCAGGTTTTTTACTTCGTCTGCGCGTTCCGGCACGCAGGAAAGCGCCGCCTGCACCACGTCCGTATAGGTGAGATTCTCAATTGTGAACAGCGCGCCGCTGCCTGCGGGTTCATCGCCGCTGCTGCGTGCGCCTGCGTCTGCCGCAGTATTTTTGCCGCCCGCGTCCTGCGCCGCCAGATTCTGCAGCTTTGCCAGATACGTATAGTCCAGCGCGTAGGTCAGCACGTTGCGCTCGCAGACATCACAGACGCCCGCCGCCGCGAGTCCCAGCTTGGCGCTGCTCGTATACGCGCGCACCAGACCGCCGGTGCCGAGCTTGATGCCGCCGAAGTAACGTGTCACAACGACGACCACATTGGTAATGCCCTGTGCGACCAGCATCTGAACGATGGGCGCGCCCGAAGTGCCCTGCGGTTCGCCGTCGTCGGAGGCCCACTGCGTCTGCATTTTGTCCCCCAGTACCATCGCCGGCACATTATGCGTGGCATCCTTATGCTTTTTTCGGATCGATGTGATAAACGCCTCAGCTTCCTCCCTGTCGGAAACCGGCGCGACATAAGCGATAAATCTGGATTTTTCGATGATCTGTTCCGCGCTCGCCGCGCCGCGCACCGTACTGTACAGCTTCATGACTCTGTCACCTCGTATTCCTTGAGGCGCTGATAGTCTGCCTCTTTGAGTTCTACATCAAACCACGTCCCATCCGCGCGGTAGTCCATCTGATTGACCTTCGCCTTTTCGCAAAGATACGAGCTGACGTCACCCTTCGTATAAGGGATCAGCAGGCAGACCCGCACCTCATCCCGGAAGATACGCGCCTTGACTGCCTCCAGCAGTTCGTCCATATGCGTGCCGTACTTCGCCGAAACGCTGACGCTTTGCGCACCGAACGCCGGTACGAGCACATTCTCCGGAACAAGGTCGATCTTGTTGAATACCATGATTTTTTCCTTATGTCCCGCGCCGATCTCATTCAGAACCTTATCGGTGACCGCGATATGAAAATCGCTGTGCTCATAGGCGCTGTCAACCACATGCAGCAGCAGGTCCGCGTAGCAAACCTCTTCCAGCGTCGCCTTGAACGCCTCTACAAGCGCGTGGGGCAGCTTGCTGACAAAACCGACCGTATCGACCAGGATGAACTGATGATTGGTGTCCAGAACCACGCTGCGCTGCTGCGTGTCGAGGGTCGCAAACAGCATATTCTTTTCAAAGACCGCTTTTTCCTCTTCTTTTTCGGTCATGGCAAGGATGCGGTTCATCAGCGCCGACTTGCCGGAGTTCGTGTAGCCGACCAGCGCGACAACCGGAATCTCGCTCTTTTCGCGGCGCGCCCGCTGTACGCTTCGCGTATTTTTGAGCTGTGCCAGCTCTGCCTTGATGTCGTACATGCGCCGCTCGATATGTCTGCGGTCTGTTTCGAGCTTCTTTTCTCCGGGACCGCGCGTGCCGATGCCGCCGCCGAGCCTGGACAGCGACTTACCGAACCCGGTCAGACGTGGCATACGGTATGCAAGCTGCGCCAGTTCGACTTGCAGTTTGCCTTCTCTGGAGTTTGCCCGCGCCGCGAAAATATCCAGAATCAAAATCGTCCGGTCGATCACGCGCACACCGACCGCATCCTCCAGATTGCGCAGCTGCATCCCGGTCAGCTCGTCGTTGAAAATGACCGTATCTGCTTCCATGTTCTTCACCATTTCCGCCAGCTCTTCCACTTTTCCTTTTCCGATTAAGGTAGCTGTGTTCGGCCGCTCCAGATTTTGAATCATCTGTCCCAGCACCTCTACATTCGCCGCCTCCGCCAATCCTTTCAATTCCTCCATGGAATAGGAAATATCCTCGCTTGTCTGCAGACCGACCAAAATGGCTCTGTACGCGTCATCTCTGATGACTTCGTTGTTTTCTGTAAATCTTAACATGGTCCCTATTATACCATACGCCCGCTTTTTATGCAACGCGCGGCTTGTCCGCCTGCGAAAATCTGCGGTTTTCACATTTTCCCTGCGCGGTTTTCGTGTCTTGTCTTTGCTTTTTCTGTATCTCCGTCATCTACCGCGTGCGTTTTTCGGAGAAACCGCAGGCGGCGAAGCCATTCTTTTTTGTACATTTATTATCAAATGGTAAAGTTTTCGTGAAGATTTTGTTAAGAAATATGTATACTTTGCGCAAAAAGTATTGTATAATATGAGTTAAGGTAATGTATGATATTACATAGGAGGATTATATGGAGAAGAATAAGACTAATCTCATGGCAAAATTTCTCGTTCCGTCAATTGTCGGTATCGTTCTGTTTATGATTCCGGTAAAGTTTGACGGCAGCTGGACGATTGCCGTTAAGATTCTTGCGGATATGATCGGAAACGCGATCGGCGGTATTCTGCCGGTACTCTGCGTTGGAATCGTCACCATTTCTGCAATTATGTCGGCACTTTCACTGGCTAAGCCAAAATTCATCACAGAGCAGCCGATTCTCAGAGATACATTTTTAGTTGGCCCGATTTGGGTCGTGATCAGAGTACTCGGCGCGATCTTTATCTGGCTGACGTTCCTTGGCGTTCAGTCCGGAGACGAGAACACCGGATTCCTGCACATGCTCACATCTGCGGGTACCGGCGGCTTCGTGCTCGGCGATCTGCTGACTGTGCTGGTCATCATCTTTGCGATTGCGGGGCTCCTGCTTCCGCTTCTGCTGGACTTCGGTCTCCTGGAATTCGTGGGTGCACTGCTGACAAAGGTGATGCGTCCGCTGTTCAAAATCCCGGGTCGTGCCGCGGTCGACTGCTTCACATCCTGGATCGGAGACGGCACACTCGGTGTTATGCTGACCTGCAACCAGTATGAAGGCGGTTACTATTCCGCAAGAGAAGCGTCCGTCATTGCGACAACCTTCTCAGCCGTATCCATTACATTCAGTATCGTTGTACTGGAACAAGTAGGCTTGATGGAATACTTCGGTATTTACTATCTGATCATCTGCTTTGTTGGTATCGTCTGCGCAATCATTTGCCCGAGAATCCCGCCGCTTTCCATGAAAAAGGACGATTATCTGGTAGAGGGAAAGGCGATGTCAGAAAGCATTCCGCCGCAATATCATTCTTCGGTGGAATACGGTACTGCCCTCGCTTTAGAGCGGGTTTCCAAAAACCAGGGTATCGGTCAGTTCTTACAAAACGGATTGAAAAACGCCGTTGGCATGTGGTTCGGCGTACTGCCGTCCGTTATGGCGATCGGTACGATCGCGCTGGTTCTCGCAAACTACACACCTGTTTTCGAAATTCTCGGAAAACCGTTCCTGCCGCTGCTTGAGCTTCTGCAGGTTCCGGAGGCTGTGGCTGCGTCCAAGACCATGATCGTCGGCTTCACAGATATGCTTACGCCGTCCATCATCGCCGCAGAGACGATTACAAGCGCTATGACCAGATTTATCGTTGCGGTTGTTTCCGTCACACAGCTGATTTACCTCTCCGAGGTAGGCGGTCTGATTCTTGGTTCTAACCTTCCGGTTAAGCTTTGGGAATTATTCGTGATTTTCTTAGAAAGAACCATCATCAGCTTGCTGATCGTTTGCCCATTGGCACATCTTATTTTCACTGCTTAAGGTTCGACATAAAAGCAATCATTTTATAAAATTAATTTTATCGTAATATCATACGGATATATCCTAATACCTGTAACAGGGGGCTGTCGCTTTAACGGAAAAACCGCCAAGGCGACAGCCCCCTGTGCTTTCCTCAAAATTCTGCCGCATCGAGAATGCTTTCCTGCGGCACGACAACGTAGCTGTCCGGCACACGTCCGACGATGACGGCTTCAGCGATCTGATAGCTTCGGTTAATCTCCGCGGTCTTGTTGGTGAACGGCGCGAGCACGCGCACCTGGCTCTCCACATTGCACTGCACATAGTAGCGCGTCTGGTTGATGCCCTGCGTCTCAAAGCCTGTGCTGCAGGTGATCTTCGTCAGACTCAGCGGCTGGACCTTGACCGTTGCCCGAAACGGCAGCTGCGACAAGAAACGGCTGCCTGTCATCACGCCCAGATTCACCTTGCAGCATTCGATCTCGTCCGGGTCATAAGTTTCCTTCACGCCGCCCGCAAAATCCATGACGAGCCGGTTTATGAGCCTTGTATCCGGCTCTATATATTGGATATTGCCGCTGTCATCGCGCTCCACGCGCAAAAGCTGTCCCGCAAATGCCTCACTGCAGAAGCCTTTTTTTAAGCTCTGATTGATCTTGACCGCGACCATGTTGACAGCGATGTCCTCTGCCGCGCCCGCAATATTTTTCCCATAAGCATCCTTGAACAGCCACAGGCTCCCGCCTATCACCATCAGAATCCCCAAAATGATCACTCCCGCTCTGCGCATCATACAAAAGCCCCCTCAGACAGTTTATGCGATGCCGAGGGGGTTGGTTCCGACTTTGTATTGCTGTACTGCCGCGCCGATGTCGTCAGGCGGTCAGTGTTTTTTTGAGATAAGGGTTTACGACCTTGATATAAGTGCCCTTCATGCCGAGCGATTTGGTCTCCAGAATGCCCGCGCTCTCCATTTTTTTGAGCGCACTGACAATGACGGAATTCGTCAGCTTGTATTTGGCTGCGATCTTGCTGGCTACGATGACGTCCTCGTCCTCCTCCATCTGTGCGAGGATCTTCTGCAGCGCATCATGCTCCGAGTAAGAAAGACTGCAGATCGCCATATCCACCGCCATCCGCAGATTGCGTTCGTGGATCATTGCCAGCTGATCGTTGCGCTGGATCTCCAGCCCGACGACCGTCGCCCCGTATTCACCGAGCGCGACTGCCTCGTCTGTAAATGCCTCGCCATATTTGGCAAGCAGGATTGTGCCCAGACGCTTGCCGCCGCAGACCGATGGAATGAACATGTGATATTTGTCTGTGAGCGGATAGTCCTCACCCAAAATAGCCTTCAGCTCCTCACCGAGCAGATTGACCTGCGTCTCCGTCAGCTTCAGCAGATTGCGGTTGTTCGCCTCCGGGATCTTTTCAAAGCCCAGCTCATCCGTATAGGTGGAGGTGTCCTCCGCATTCGTGTAGCCGACACCCAGCACCCGTCCCTGTGCATCGATGATATACGCGTTGGCGCGGATCAGCTCGCTCAAAATACGGCTCAGATCCGTATAGGATAGTTTGCCTGTCGTGCTCTCGCTGAGCACCCAGTTCATTTTTCTGATCTTCTCTAAAAATTCTCTTCCCATGTTTCCGTCCATTTTCCATACAACAACGCGCGGAGGTCGGACTTGCCGCCCGTTCCGCACGTCTGATCGGTTTTGATTTGAACTATAAGATATAACGGTCCAGATCCTCCGCATGGATGGTTTCTTGGAATCTCTCCTTGACATAATCCTCGTCGATGGTCAGCTTATCCTCCTCCATCTCCGGAATATTGAAAGAAATGTCCTCCAGCAGCTTTTCGAGAATCGTGTGCAGTCGTCTGGCACCGATGTTTTCGGTCTGGTCGTTCATCATAAAGGAGATCGTTGCGATCTGGTCGATGGCACCCTCGGTGAATTCCACTTCGATACCCTCAGTTTCCAAAAGCGCCTTATGCTGCTTGATCAGTGCGTTCTCCGGCTTAGTCAGGATTTCCACGAAATCCGCCTTGCTCAAGCTGTCGAGCGTCACACGAATCGGGAAACGTCCCTGCAGCTCCGGAATCAAATCAGTCGGCTTTGCGATATGAAATGCACCCGCGCCGATAAACAGAATGTGGTCGGTACGCACCGGACCGTATTTCGTATTGATCACGCTGCCCTCAACAATCGGCAGAATATCACGCTGCACGCCCTCTCTGGACACGTCTGCGCCTGAGGTCATGCGGGAGCCGGAAGCGATCTTATCGATCTCGTCAATGAAGATGATGCCATTCTGCTCCGCATTTTCGATCGCCTCATCGGTCACCTGATCCATATCGATCAGCTTCTGCGCCTCCTGTTCGCGCAGGATTCTGCGCGCGTCCTTGACCTTGCAGTTTTTCTTCTTGGTCTTCGGCGGTATCATATCGCCGAAGATGTTGCCGATGGCAATGCTCATGCCCTCGTTGCTCATGTCAAGCTGATTGCCCTTCGGCGTATCCGTCACTTCAATCTCAATATATTGCTCTTCCAAAAGCCCCTGCCGCAGCTGCTGTCTGACCTGCTCTCTTGCCATTTCCACGCTGTTTTCCTCCGGCGCGGATTCACCCTTTGCGGATTGGCTGTCCAGATATTGCTGCTTCTGGCTGGTATAGCCGCCGCTGTTCATGATGAAGTCGAACGGATTCCTGCTCTGTCCTTCTTTTTTCTTATTCTTTCCCGGAATGATCGCTTCGACGATCTTTTCCTCGGCGATATCCTCAGCAATGCTGTATTTTTCTTCCAGCTTACTCTGCTTGGTCACGCGCATGGATGCCTCCACGAGGTCACGTACCATGGAATCGACATCTCTGCCGACATAACCGACTTCGGTAAACTTCGTCGCCTCGACCTTGACAAACGGCGCGTCCATCAGCTTGGCAAGGCGGCGCGCAATCTCGGTCTTACCACAGCCGGTCGGTCCCATCATGAGAATGTTCTTCGGGGTGATTTCTTCTCTCATTTCCTCGGAAAGCAGACTTCTCCGGTAGCGGTTTCTGAGCGCGATGGCTACGGATTTTTTCGCCTCCTCCTGTCCGATGATATATTTATCCAGTTCCGCTACGATTTCCTTCGGCGTCATACTGTATAATTTACTCTTCACTGCCATGTGGGAACCTCCTTATAATTTTTCCACAGAAATATTGCTGTTCGTGTAGACACAGATCGAGCTTGCGATGCGCAGGGATTCACGCACGATGGCCTCTGCGTCCATCTCGGTATTGTTGAACAGCGCATTGGCTGCAGAGTAGGCAAAATTGCCGCCCGAACCGATGGCTACAAAGTCCTGATCCGGTTCGATGACCTCGCCGTTGCCGGAGATGACCAGCATCGAATCCTTGTCTGCAACGATCATCAGTGCCTCTAGGCTGCGCATGCCCTTGTCAGAACGCCAGATCTGTGCCAGATCCACCGCCGCTTTTTTAAGATTGCCGGCGTGCTCCTCCAGCTTTTTTTCGAATTTCTCCGTCAGTGCGAACGCATCGGCTACCGAGCCTGCAAAGCCAGTCACAACGGTATTCTTATAGATCTTTCTGACTTTTTTCGCACCGTTTTTCATAATGGTGTGTTCGCCCATCGTTACCTGTCCGTCGCCGCCGATGCAGACGTCCTCCGGACCGCGTCTGACCGCGCAGATCGTGGTTGCATGAAATTGTACCATCTTGTTACACTCCTCTTGTTTTATTCCTTATATCCACATTTATCATTGGAACATGCATATTTCGTGGTTTTTGTGTGTTTTTCCAGTAAAAGTTCTCCGCACTGCGGACATTTGCGGTCGGTCGGTTTGTACCAGTACGCGCGGGTGCAGGTCGGATAATTGCTGCAGCCGTAAAAGATTTTGCCGGAGCGTCCGCGTTTGGCGACAATATCACCGCCACAGTCCGGACACTTGACTCCGGTCGATTGAACGATCGGCTTGGTGTTCTTGCATTCCGGATAACCGGTACAGGCCAGGAATTCTCCGAACCGCCCGGATTTGATTGCCATCGGCTTGCCGCAGAGCTCGCAAACCTCATCGGTAATCTGCACCGGAAGTTCAACTTTCTCAATCGCCTGATCCGCGATCTCCAGTTCCTTTTCAAACGGTCCGTAAAAGTCCCGCACCACCTGTTTCCAATCCAAGGTCTTGGTTTCAACGTCGTCCAGCTTATCCTCCATCTCGGCGGTAAATCCGGTATCGACGATCTCCTTGAAATATTCCTCCATCAGTTGCGTGACCAAAAATCCGAGATCAGTCGGCACCAGTACCTTCTTTTCGCGGCCGATATATTTTCTTTCTAAAATCGTTGCAATGATCGGCGCATAGGTACTTGGACGACCGATATTTTTCTCCTCCAGCTCCTTGACCAGACTTGCCTCGGTAAATCTTGCCGGCGGCTCGGTAAACTTCTGCTCAGGCAGCACTTCTTCTGCCTTGAGTGTTTCTCCCTCGGCAAGGTCCGGCAGCAATTTGTCCTTATCCTCGTCGAAATTCGGCGCATATATCTTCTGATAGCCGTCAAAGATCAGTTTAGAGCCGGATGCCTTCAGCCCGTAAGCACCGTTTTCGATGCTGACCTGCATGCTGTCAAACACCGCCGGCGCCATCTGACTGGCGAGGAAGCGCGTCCAGATCAGCTTATACAGATTGTACTGGTCCTTGGTCAGTGATTCCTTGATGGATTCCGGGTCCAGTGTGATATTGCTGGGACGAATCGCCTCATGCGCGTCCTGAATGTCCTTTTTCTTATTCGTATAGATATTGTTCGCGATATAATTTTTGCCGAAGTTCTCTTCGATATACGCGTGCGCCATAGCTTTCGCCTCTTCCGAGATACGCACCGAGTCGGTTCGGATATAGGTGACCAGACCGACGGTGCCTGCGCCCTTGACCTCCACACCCTCATAGAGCTGCTGGGAGACCATCATCGTCTTTTTGGTCGTGAAATTCAGCTTATTTGCTGCGTCCTGCTGCAGACTGCTGGTCGTAAACGGCGCAAACGGCTTACGCTGCCGTTCTCTGCGCACGATAGCTGCCACCTGATAGCTGCCGCCTGCAAGGTCGGTAAGAACCCTGTCAGCCTCAGCCTTGCTCGCGATGCTGATTTTTTTCTTCTGATATTCGGCAACCTTCGCGGTAAAGACCTTGCCCTTCTTGAATTTGACCTGAATATTCCAGTATTCCTGCGGTTTGAAATTGTTGATCTCGTTTTCGCGGTCACAGATGATCTTGAGCGCCGCGGACTGCACGCGCCCTGCGCTCAAGCCTCTGCGAATCTTACGCCACAGAAGCGGGCTGATCTGATAACCTACCAGTCTGTCCAGCGCGCGTCTCGCCTGCTGTGCGTCCACCAGTCCGATATCGATGGCACGCGGCGATTTGACCGCCTTTTTGATCGCATCCTTTGTAATTTCGTTGAACACGATGCGGCATGGCTGATCCGGGTCCAGTCCCAACAGAAAAGCCAGATGCCAGGAGATTGCCTCTCCCTCGCGGTCCGGGTCGGTTGCCAGATAGACTTTTCCGGCAGCCTTCGCCTCTTTTTTGAGCTCCTTGATCAGATCGCCCTTCCCGCGGATCGGAATATACTGCGGCTCAAAATCGTGTTCCACGTCGATGCCCAGTTTGCTCTTCGGCAAATCTCTGACATGTCCGACCGAAGCAATGACCTTATAGGACGAGCCCAGATATTTGCCGATGGTTTTTGCCTTGGACGGAGATTCCACGATGACCAGTGTTTTTTTCGCCGCCGCGGATTTGCTTCCTGTCTTTTTCGCGCTTGTCTTTTTCGCCGCCGTCGATTTCGCTGCGGATTTGGTATCCGCTTTTGCTTTTGCTTCTGTTTTGTTCGCTGTTTGCGCTGCCATTTTTCCTCCACAAAATGATATTTTCCTTCTTGTTATTTTCCTTTTTTACAGGCAAGTTATACAGTATGACGCTGTCTTTGACTGCCATGTGTATCCATTCACTGTATATAATAACACATATAATAGTACGAAACTTAACATTTTGCAATAAAAATTTTTCCGAAATGGTACGCAACCAGTCCTTTGATCTCCAAAACACTGACAATCCCCGTCACATAGACCGAATCTTTTTGCAGTTTTTGACAGAGATCATCAATGCTCGTCTCCCCTTGCTTTTGTATCATGCGGTACACGAGCTGTTCGTCCTTGCCGAGCGCCGCAGTCTCCTCCGGATCAGCGGCAGGCGTCAGCCCCATACCCAGGAAAATATCGTCGATCACAGCAATCGGGGATGCGCCGTCCATGAGCAGCTTGTTGCAGCCCAGACTGTAAGCGCTGGTGATATTGCCCGGCACCGCAAAGATCTCTCTGCTGAGCGCCGCGGCATATTCTGCGGTGATCAAAGCGCCGCTGTTGGTTCCTGCCTCCACGACGGTCACCGCCTCCGCAAGCCCTGCGATGATGCGGTTCCGCTGCGGGAATGTCTGCGGTCTGGGCTGCAGACCCGGTGGAAACTGAGAAAGCAAAAGTCCTTTCGCGGCAATCTCCGCATAGAGCTTCGCGTTCTCTCGTGGATAGCAGATATCGACCCCGCTGCCGAGCACCGCAATGGTCTTGCCGCCTGCGCGCAGTGCGCCCAGATGCGCGAAGCTGTCAATGCCCTTCGCCATGCCGCTGACCAGCACGACCTGATTCTGTGCCGCTGTTTTCCCGATCTGCATGGCGATACGCTTGCCGTACTCGCTGCACTTGCGGGAACCGACCACCGCCAGCGCCCTTTGCCGTAACAGGCTGATATCGCCGATGGCATACAGACAGGGCGGCGGATCGGGAATATCACGTAGCATCGGTGGATAGTCCGTATCCGCCGGGCGCAGCGTCCGGATCGTGCGGCTTGCCGTTTCTCTGATTGGTTTCTGTGTGCTGATTTCGCTCATGCTGCTGCCTCACTTTCGCTTTTATTTCTTTTTCTTATCTTCCACTTATTTTTTCCCGCTGTTCCCGTCGCGTCTTTAACTTTCTTCCTCAAAAAAGCGTGTATACTGCAGTGCGCCGGCAAGATGCTGCTGCCGTAGCTGTGCCTCCCCCTGCACATCGGCGATCGTCCGCGCCAGCTTCAAGATTTTGTGATAGCGGCGCGGACTCAGGTGATACCGCTCATACGCGAGCTGCAGGAAGCGCTGTCCCTCCGCATCCGGGATGCAGAATTCCTGCAGCTCACGCGCCTGCATCCTCGCGTTGCACTTGATATTGGTCCCGCGAAAGCGCGCGCGCTGCAATTCCCGCGCGCGGAGTACCTGTTCGCGCATTTCCGCAGAGGAGCCGGTCAGCGGCGCAGTCAGAGAATCATAGCTGACGCGCCGGATCTCCACGCACATATCGATGCGTTCGCAGAGCGGACCGGAAAGGTGTGCGCGGTATTTATCAATCTGTGTGCGCGTACAGGTGCAAGGGTGGTTCTCGTCGCCCAAATAGCCGCAGGGGCAGGGGTTGGAGGCGGCTGCCAGTGAAAAGGCTGCCGGAAACACAAATTGCTGCCCGCGGCGAATCAAGCGAATCTCGCCCTCCTCCATCGGCTGCCGCAGCAGCTCTGTCCTTTGACGCCCGAATTCCAGGAACTCATCAATAAACAAAATGCCGTTGTGCGCGAGGGAAACCTCGCCGGGCTGCGGATCGAAGCCGCCGCCGAGAATCCCCGCCGGTGTCGTCGTGCTGTTCAGCTCGCGAAATGGTCTTTGCCGCATGATTGGCATGCTGTCGTTCAGTTTGCCGGCAACCGAATAGATCATCGAGGTCTCTAACTGCTCTGCCTGTGTCATCGCAGGCAGAATGGTTGGAATGCGCCTGGCCAGCATCGTTTTTCCTGTGCCCGGCGAACCGAGCAGCAAAATGCCATGTCCACCCGCGACTGCAATCGTGATCGCCTCCTTTGCGGTCTGCTGTCCCTTGACATCCGCAAAGTCCAGCTCCGCACAGGCAGCCGCATCGCTGCTCTGCGCAAGACCCTCCTCTGTCTCAGCTTCACAAAAAACCGTTTCTTCTTCCCCGCGCAGGCTCGCGACCAGCTGCCTGAGATTGGAGACCGCTGCGACATGCGTACCGCTTTCTTTGGCAGCCAGCGCTCCCTCTCTGCGATTCGCCGCGGCCAGATAGACCGTCTCTGTTCTGCCGCACAGCCCGGTCATCATCGGCAGCACGCCACGCACGCCCTGTACCTCACCGTTCAAATTCAATTCTCCAAGAAAGGCTTTGCCCTCCAGCACCTCACTTGGGATCAGCCCCTGTGCCGCCAGAAGCGCCGCCGCAATCGCCAAATCATAGTGACTGCCGCTCTTGCGCACCCATGCCGGAGATAAATTCACTGTGATCCTGCCTTTTGGATAGTCAAAGCCGCTGTTCATAATTGCCCCGCGCACGCGCTCTGCGGACTCCTTGACCGCGGTATCTCCCAGACCGATGACATGATAGGCGGGCAGACCGCGCTCTGCTGAGACCTCGACAGTCACCTCCATGCCGCGGATGCCGGACAATCCGGCCGTCTTTGTAACTGCTAACATCGTTTACCTTCCTTCCTTTTCTTTTTTTTCTGCGATACTTTTTTTCTTTTCATTCTTTCGTACAACGCTTCATACTGCGGCGCCGCCGCGCTCGTTTCTCTCCTGCCGCAAGCTGTTTTCCTGCAATATTTGCGCAATGCCTGCGCAAATACCACGTGACAGCGGTGACGAAAATTCACAAAACAACCGATGCGCTAGACCGATAAGCCTCGTAGCTGCTCTGCCTGAATTTCAATTAAATCAAAGGAGATTTCGCGGCAATCCCCCGTATATCTCTGCAAATATATCTGTGCCGCATCGCGCATATGCCGCTGTTTTTGTCGGTTGACCGCCAATCTGCCCGCACCGTAGGTATCGCTAAGCCGCGTCTTGACCTCTACGAAATGCAGAACGCCCTCTTTTTCAGCGATGATATCGATCTCACCCCATCGGCAGGCAAAGTTCCGCGTTAGGATGCGATAGCCGCGCTGTAAAAGCAGCAGCGCCGCCAGCTCCTCCCCTGCGCGCCCAACATCCTTATTTTTGCTGTTCTTATCGTTCATTCCATTATATCCTTTTTGTTCCATTTGTATAGATAAATATTACTATATATCCTATTTATTGTCAATACATATTTTCCCATGAATCATGATATTCCTTTGTGCCTCTCCCGCGGCGCACAAAAAAAGAAAGCCCTGTTTCCATGCATCGTTTCATACATGGAAAACAAGTCCTTTCCATTCGCGCGACCATACGTCCTGCTCTCTATCGCCTGCCTCGCATCCACGCCGCCAGCCGCCTGCGCAGTGATGCGCGCGGCGGCACACCGTCCTTTTCGCGAAACAGCAGGGTGCGAATCGCATAGACCACGCCCTCCTCTTCATTGGTGATCGTCACATAATCCGCGGCAGCTTTGATGTCCGGTGTCGCGTTGCCCATCGCCACACTGAACCCGCATTCCCGCAGCATCGTCAAATCGTTGGGGCTGTCGCCGAACGCCATCACGTGTGGCAATTCCAGTCCCAGTCTGCCGCAGACCTCTGCCAGTGCTGCGGCTTTGCTGGTCGTCACGCCGCCGATTTCGATATTGTGGTGCGTGGAGGACGTCACCGTCATATGCGGCAGCTTCGCAAACCGTTCCCACATTGCCATACGTGCTTCCTGCGCCGCAAAGTGAACATTGATATTTTCGATAGCCTCCCGATGCTCCCGCATCAGCGCGTAAATATCATCCACAGGCGTGCGTGTCCGCAGGACATACTTCGCGCTCATAAAATCCGACCCATTCTGTGCGAGATCCTCGTAAATATTCCGCGCAATATAGGCTTTTCCCCCGGTAAACACCTCCACCGGATATGGCTCCTGCGGCAAAATTTCCAAAACGAGATCTACCGCCTCCGGCTCCATGCAGTCGGAGTAAAGAATCTCCCCGGTCGCCGCATCCGAAATATGCGCACCGTTGGAGGTAATGATATACTGCAGCCCCTGTATGTTTTTCACCGCTTCCGGTAGCGAGGCATAAACGCGCCCTGTTGCAATGACCACATGGATACCACGCCGGATCGCTTCCTCCAGTGTTTCCTTCGTTCTGCGCGTCAGACCGTTCCGCGTCAGCGTCGTCCCGTCCAGATCCAGCGCGATCATGCGGATCGTATCAAAATCAAAGTCACCGCCGTAAACCGGAGCGGAACTCGCGGCTGCGGCTCTCGTCTTATCATCTCTTTTCATATACCGCCTCATTTCTCCAGACAATCCAAAAATTCCTGATTATACTGCCGCACCTGCTTCATCGTCGCAGCGCCGTCATGCCCCGGATAAATCGTGTAGTCGTTTGACCATTTGTCGATCACCGCTTTGCAGGACCTTATCATATCCTGCGGACT
Source organism: uncultured Eubacteriales bacterium (assembly GCA_900542245.1). Classification (GTDB taxonomy): domain Bacteria; phylum Bacillota; class Clostridia; order Peptostreptococcales; family Anaerovoracaceae; genus CAG-238. Next base: position 16,862 of record UQMQ01000008.1, on the reverse strand, counting down.
GCCGTCCGCCAAATCCGTCCGTCCCAGATCGGTATCAAAGATCGTATCTCCGGTGAACACCACCTTGCTCTTTTCCGACAATATGCAGATCGAGCCCCGCGTATGCCCCGGCGTGTGATAAACGCGTAGCGTCTCCCCGTCCAGATCGATCTCGTCACCGTCCGCGAGGAGTCTGTCCACCGGACGGCGATAGACAAACGCATCCTGCTCGTGCATCATTACCGGACATTCAAAATAATCGCGCAGCTTCTCCGCGCCGCCCACATGGTCATAATGATGATGTGTCAGGATCACGCCCTGCATCGCAAGTCCCTGCTCTGCAATATATGCGATAAACCTTTTCGGCTCATAGCCCGGATCAATGACATAACAGCTCCCGCCGCGTATGCGGCTGATGATATAACCGTTGCTTTCCAGGCTCCCGCCGACCAGTCGTTTGATTTTCATAAATGCCTCCTGTGATATTTCGTACTTTCTATTGTACATGAAACGGCAATGACTTGCAAATTATAAATATTATGTTAAAATAGATTCGTAACGTTTACACTTGCTGCCGCTTGTAGTTTCTTAACATTTTTTTTGCTTGCAAAATAATCGAAAACGTGTTTTGATAATATACCAATGAAGCAATATAGGAGGTTTTCATGAAAATAGCCATTGTCGGTGCCGGCAAGCTTGGTCTCAAAGTGACCAATGCGCTGACCGGAGGCGATCATTCCATTACCATCATAGATCAAAACGAAGCGATCATCAATCGCATTTCCCAACAGTACGATGTCATGACGGTCGTCGGCAACGCCAAACAGGTCAGCCTGCTCAGACGAAGCGCCATTGGCACCTTCGATTTTCTGATTGCCTGCACGGACAGCGACGAAAAGAACATGATCATCGCCTCCTTTGCCAAAAAAATAGGCTGCTCCAAGGTCATCGCCCGCGTACGCGATCCGGAGCATATGAATCAGATTGACTTTATCAAGGAAACGCTCAACATTGATCACATCGTCAACCCGGACCTTTCCATCACACTGGAGATCTACAAGTACCTGGTCGAAAAATACACACTGACCAACGGCATCTTTACCAGCGGCAAAGTCTCCATGGTGCAGTTCAACGTCAAACGCATGAGCCGTCTGATCAACCTTACCATGCGTCAGGTGCCGCATCTTTTGCCGAACATGCTGATCGTTGCAATCTCCAGAAACGGTAAGATCATCATCCCACATGGCGACACCATCGTTGAGGATCACGATACCGTCTATCTGATCGGTGAAAAAAACGAGATCACCGAGCTGCATAACCGCGTTTACGAGCGCGGCAAATATACCAATCTGCAAAAGGTCATGATCGCCGGCGGCGGCAAGACCGGCTTTTACCTTGCCAAGCGACTCTCAGAATTCGGCATTGCCGTCAAGATCATCGAAAAGGACAAGGATCGCTGTTACTATCTCTCCACGCATCTGGATGATGTCATGGTGCTGCATGGCGACGCGACCGATCAATCTCTGCTGGAGGAGGAAAATCTCGAAGAAATGGACGCTTTCATCGCTGCGACTGGTCTGGATGAGGAAAATCTCCTGCTCGCACTGATTGCCAAGCAAGTCAAGGTCGAGGACGTCATTTCCAAGGTCAGCCGCGAAAGCTACAAGGATCTCATCGAGCAGATGGGCATTGACATGGTGCTCAACCCGTTGGATATCATCGCCAGTACAATTCTGCGCTACATTCAAGGCTCTAAGCGCATCATTTCCTCTCTGCTGATTCAAGGGCAGGCGGAAATCATGGAAATCATCGCCACCAACGATATGAAGCTTGCCAATGTACCGCTTGCGCAGATTCAACTGCCGGATGGCGTGCTGATTGCTGCCATTCACCGCGGCAACCACGTCATCATTCCAAACGGACAGACGATGATTCATGAAGATGATAAAGTCACCATCTTTTGTCTGCTTTCGGACATCGGCGAACTCGAAAAGCTGATGACCATCAAACGCGGTCTTTTAAGATAAACAGAAACGACACAAGAAAGGATACGTATGGGTGCAAAGTTTCATCATACCCTCCGCATACAAGGCGTCATGCTGCTGGTATTGGCTGTCTCGATGCTGATTCCGCTGCTAATCGCGCTATACACCCGTGAAAACAGCAGCGGCAAGGCGTTTGCCACTGTACTGGCAGGCTGCCTTTTCGTTGGGCTTCTTATCAGACAGTTTTGCAAGCCTTCTCAGGCAAAAATGAAAGTCCGGGACGGCTTTCTTGTGGTGTCCGTCAGCTGGCTGCTCTGCTCCGTCATCGGTGCGCTGCCCTTCTGGCTGTCCGGCGCGATCCCTTCAGCAGCGGATGCTTTTTTTGAATCCTGCTCTGGTTTCAGCACGACGGGCGCTTCGATTCTGACTGATATCGAAGCCATGCCGAGATCGCTTCTGTTCTGGCGTTCCTTTACACACTGGCTTGGCGGTATGGGTATCGTCGTTTTCGTCATGGCACTGCTCCCGGTGCTCGGCATCAGCGGGCAGATCGCTGCGAATGCAGAGACGCCGGGTCCGACCAAGGACAAGCTGACCGCACACTTTTCCGATACCGCACGCAACCTTTATCTGCTCTATCTGGGCTTTACGCTTGCAGAGGTGCTGCTGCTCAAGCTCGGCGGTATGAGCTTTTACGATGCGTTCATTCACAGCTTCGGTACGATTGGAACCGGCGGATTTTCCAATTACAACAACAGCGTCGCGCATTTTGACAGCCTGTATATACAGATCGTCATTCTGCTGTTCATGGTTCTGGCAGGAATGAATTTCAACCTGCTATATCTAACCTTGACCCGCAAGCGCGGGCTGGCTGCCCTCCTCCGCGATGAAGAAATCAGATTCTATCTGACGATCATGGGAGCTGCTTCCCTGTTGGTGTTTGCGGCAAATCAGATTTTTTCGCAGTTTTACCGACCGCTGCAATCGCTTTTGGACAGTGCCTTTCAAGTCGTTTCCGTTATGACAACGACAGGCTACATAACGGCAGACTACGATATCTGGCCGACGTTTTCAAGGATGGTCATTCTATGCCTGCTGTTCTTCGGCGGCTGCTCCTCATCCACCTCCGGCGGCGTCAAATGCGTGCGGATTCTGGTCTGTCTGAAGCTGATCCGCAGAAGCTTTTCGCTGCGCCTGCATCCAAACCGTATCGTACCGATCACGCTCAATGATGCGGAGCTGCCGACTGAGGTAGTCATCAAGATCACGAATTTCGTTCTGACCTATATTGCAGTTATTTTTATCGGCACGCTGTTGGTCTCCGTCGATAATCTGGACTTCATATCCAGTTTCTCCGCGGTAGCTACTTGTGTCGGCAATATCGGTCCGGGATTTCATTTCGTTGGACCAACCTGCAATTTTTCGGTTTTGTCAGATTTTTCGACCGTTGTATGCGCATTTCTGATGCTGATCGGTCGATTAGAGCTGATTACAGTTTTTGCTTTGTTTTCAAAGTTTTACTGGAATCCGAACAAAACAAAATAAAGGGGTTTTGTCATGCATATCAATGTTCGTGTACTCATCAAAATACTGGGAGTTCTGACCCTGATCGAGGGACTTTTTATGCTGCCTTGTGCTGCTTTGGGACTGCATTTCCGGGAATGGCAGGCAGCTTCTCCGCTCTTTATTGTCAGCCTTTTTTGTATTTGCGTCGGTTTTGTTATTCTGACACAGATGCATTTTGACAAGATCAAGCTGCATTTTCACGAAGGCTATCTGATTGCCTGCCTGAGCTGGATTTTCTGCTCTTTTATCGGGGCTTTCCCTTTTTACTACTGCGGACAGGGCTACTCCTTTGTCAGCTGCTATTTTGAGTCAGTCGCAGGGTTTACCACGACCGGCTGCACCGTCTTTGAACTGGATGATCTGCCGCGTTGCCTGCTGCTCTGGAAGGCTGTCTCCAACTGGCTCGGCGGCATGGGTATTCTGGTGCTTTTGGTATCCATCTTTCCGGTACTGGGGATTAGCGGACAATCGATTGCTTCTGCGGAGGCAACCGGACCGACCCTGGAAAAAATCGGAAGCCGCTTTTCAGACACTGGAAAAGTCCTTTATCTGACCTACATCACCTTTTCGGTATCGGAATTCATCCTGCTTTCACTTGGTCCGCTCTCGCCCTTTGATGCGCTGGTGAATACCTTCAGCAGTATCAGTACCGCCGGTCTGGTCATTACTTCGAGCAATGCTGCTGCATTTACCTCCACCTATATCCGCGCGGTGGTCATGCTGTTTACCATTCTCTCGTCCTTGAACTACACACTGTACTACTTCATGCTCTGCGGCAATCCGCAAGCACTGTTCAAGAATATCGAGGTGCGCATTTTCGGCGTCATCATCGCTGCTGCGACACTTTTGATTGCCCTTTCGCTTTGGAGCAGCGGAACGTACACCAGCCTTTGGCAGGCGATCAAGGACGGACTCTGTCAGGTGGTTTCTTTCATCTCCACCTCCGGCTATTATGTCTGCGATTATACGGAATGGCCGACCTTTGCCATCGTGGTCCTGTTCAGTCTCCTGTTCATCGGGGGTTGTTGTATGTCCACCTCCGGTTCGCTCAAGGTCATTCGTATCATCGTCCTGCTCAAGCTGGTGAAGCGCGGCATTTTCAAGCAGATTCACCCGAATGCGGTCAAAGCGGTCGTCATCGACGGCAAGGCAATCTCCGCGGATAAGGTTTCCGCGATTACCACGCATATCCTGCTGTTTTTCGGTGTCTTTTTCTTTTCCTGTCTGGTCCTGTCCTGGAACAATTTTGATCTGGAAACGACGATCACGACCGCGCTTGCTATCTTCACCAACACCGGAATGGCACTCGGCGTGCCGGGCTGCAGCGGCTATTTTGGCATGTTCAACGGTTTTTCGCAGCTTTTTCTGACCTTCCTGATGATTGCAGGCAGACTGGAGATCTATGCGATTTTACTGCTGTTCTCCAGAAGCTTCTGGCGTCTGGATCGTGTCAAAACGCTCTAGCTGCAAGGCGTAAGCCTCCTGCGACACCGATATATGCAGCCGCACAGCCGCATATCTGATACAGGTACACAGCCGATTCATGTATAAAAAGCGCGGGAAACGGCAAAGCTATTCCCATCAGCAGGGCAAACAAACGCAAATGAAACAGATGCAAATAAAAAGACGCTGCAAAGCGTCTTTTTGTTTCCGTATCAGTACTTCGTATGCCGATTGGCTCCTATGCGAAACGCGCTGCCGCATAGCGCGCGCAGCAATCGTACATTCCAAAAGGAGGTTTCCCCCTATGCTTGTCAAAGACCTGATGTCGTCCTATATTACTTCTGTGAAGCCGGAGGACCCCGTCACCGCCGCTATCGCCTGTATGCGCAGCGAAAACGTCGGCATGGTCCCCGTCTGCGACGCGCAGAGCCATCTGCTCGGTGTCATCACAGACCGCGACATACTCATGCGCGATGGTTTCGACAAAACTGCAGGTGAAATCATGACGACGAAGCTTGTCACGACTGCGCCTAAGGAAGAGCTGCACACCGCCGCCATGAAATTTTCCGCATATGCAGTACACCGCCTGCCGGTCATCGAAAACGAGCGTCTGGTCGGGATGCTCTCGCTGAAAGACCTCGCCAAAAAGCGCATCTACATCGCTGAGATCGGTCATATCATTTATGCCATCAGCAACCGCTGAGTCCTCTCTCAGCGGTTTTTATTACCCCGGAAATATCGCTATGCGATGTTTCCGGAATCTCAACAAAAGCACCTTGCGAAGCGGTGGGCATGTGTGTGCGCCATGTGCGCATAAAAATCTCAGATTTCGTTATGCACACTTTCCCCACTGTCTATCGCTCTTCTCTTGCCGTCTGCGCCGAGATCTTCGACTCGAAGCGATTTTTAGAGGTCGTTTCCGGGATCTCTGTCGGATAGTCGCCGTTAAAGCACGCTGTGCAGTAGCCTGCGCCATGCAGACCCTTGGCGATCTGTTTTACATTTTCCACACTGAGATAGCCGAGCGAATCGACACCGATGATCTGTGCGATCTCATCGACCGTATGCTTCGCCGCGATCAGATTTTCGCGGGAATCGATGTCCGTACCGTAATAGCAAGGGTTCAAAAACGGCGGCGCCGAGACACGCATGTGGATCTCCTTCGCGCCTTCCTCCCGTAGCAGCTTGACAATCCGCGCGCTGGTCGTGCCGCGTACGATGGAATCATCGATCATCACGACCCGTTTGCCCCGCACGACGTCCGCGATGGGGTTCAGCTTGATCTTAACCTTGTCCTCGCGGCTCTTTTGCCCCGGCTGAATGAAGGTTCTGCCAATATATTTATTCTTGATAAAGCCAATCTCATACGGTATCCCCGCCTGTTTCGCATAGCCTACCGCCGCGTCCAGACCGGAATCCGGCACGCCGATAACGACATCTGCCTGCACCGGGTGTTCGAGCGCCAGAAACGCGCCCGCACGCATCCGCGCATTGTGCACGCTGCAGCCGTCGATGACAGAATCCGGACGTGCGAAGTAGATATATTCAAATACGCACAGCGAGCCGTCCGTCTTGCCGCAGTGATCGGTGATCGAACGCACGCCGTCCTGATCGAAGACGAGGATCTCACCCGGCCGGATGTCGCGGACAAACTGCGCACTGACCGCGTCCAGGGCGCAGCTTTCGGAGGCGACAACATAACGACCATCCGCGGTCTTGCCGTAGCAAAGCGGACGAAAACCGTGCGCATCGCGTACCGCGATGAGTTTAGACGGCGACAGGATGACCAGAGAGTAGGCGCCTTTGACACGCCGCATCGCCTGATTAACAGCCTGTTCGATGGACGGCGCCTTGAGTCTTTCCTTGGTGATGATATAGGAAATGACCTCGGTATCGCTCGTGGTTGAAAAAATCGAACCTTCCAGCTCCAGTTCGCGCCGGAGCTGCTCGCAGTTGACGATATTGCCGTTGTGCGCCAGCGCCATGCGGCCCTTGATATGATTCACGACGATCGGCTGCGCGTTGCTGCGGTCATTGCCGCCTGTTGTGCCGTAGCGCACATGCCCGACTGCCATATTCCCCTCACCAAGCTCTGCCAGAATCTGCGGGGTAAACACATCGTTGACCAGTCCGGTATCTTTATACGACTGAAAGATGCCGTCATCGTTGACCACAATCCCACAGGACTCCTGCCCGCGATGCTGCAGCGCGAACAGTCCGTAATAGGCAGTGCTTGCTACATCCGCGGTCTGCGGTGAAAACACGCCGAATACGCCGCATTCTTCTCTCAAACTACTCATATCATCCTCCTGCGCTACGCGCCGAACACGCGGTGCATCATTTCGTGATATGCGTCCTCGACGCCGCCCATATCGCGGCGGAAACGGTCCTTATCCAGCTTTTCGTTGGTCTCGCTGTCCCAGAATCTGCAGGTGTCCGGTGAAATCTCGTCTGCCAGCACAATCGTGCCGTCCGCCAGTCTGCCGTATTCCATCTTAAAATCCACCAGTTTGACCTTGCGTTCCAAGAAGTATGCCTTGAGGATCTCGTTGACGCGGAATGCATAACGTTTGATGGTCTCAATCTCTTCTTCCGTTGCCAGACCCAGCGCACGCGCATGATAAGCGTTCAGCAGCGGATCATGCAGTTCATCGTTTTTATAGGAAAATTCGATCGTCGGTGCGTCAAAGACGATGCCTTCCTCCACACCGTAGCGTTTCGCGAAGGAACCCGCGGAAATATTGCGGATAATGACCTCCAGCGGTACGATGGAAACCTTCTTGACCAGTGTTTCGCGATCGTTGCGTTCTTCAACGAAATGTGTCGGAATCCCTTTTTCCTCCAGGATACGGCAAAGATGATTTGACATTTTGTTGTTGATGACGCCCTTGCCGATGATCGTGCCTTTTTTCAATCCGTCCAGTGCGGTCGCGTCATCCTTGTAGGATACGATTACATAATTCGGATCGTTGGTGCTGTATACTTTTTTCGCTTTGCCTTCGTAAAGTTGTGTTGTCTTTTCAATCTGTTCCATTTGTCCTGCCTCCCTAAAAACCTTCTGCAAAGATATTTTGGTTATAGCACCATCCGTCGCGTTTGTCAATTTAAGTTTGTGTTTTTTCCATGTATTTTATATTTTTCTTTGTTCATTCAATAAAAAATACGCCAAAACCCGTATATTTCATCTGGGTTTTGGCGTAAAAATTCGAGAATTTTCTTCTTCTCTGCTCTATCCTGCGATGTGCTTCAGACAGCATTTGGCTGCCAGCGCAGTGCCGATTGCGGTTCCGTATTCTCCGTCCTTTGGTACATAGAAATTCAAATCCGGGAAAAGTGTCTTAATCATGCCGCAGACTGCTTCACACTCCGGGAAATTCGTCAGCGCACCGATGAGAATGAAATCCTTCATATTCGTGCCCTGCGAGATCAATGCCGCGGTCTGACAGATCGACTCAATGACCATGTGCACGATTCCGGCTGCCTTATCCTCACAGGTCGCTCTGGAGGATGCCTTGCCGAAATTGGAAGCTGTGACCTCCAGATTCAGCCCCGGCAGTGGTTTCTCGGAGATATCGCCGACGCGCAGATCGATGTGTCCGACCTGTCCGCCCAACGCAAGCTCCTGAATCTTGTCGATGTCCGATGTATTCAGCATCAGCTTGGAAAGCCCGATGATCGTGCCGCCGCCGATGCCGATGCCGCCCAAGTGCGTCGGAATGCCGTCCTTGACCCCGACAAAGGAAGTGCCGGTTCCCATACTGACGACCATAAACTCCTTCTTACCCTGCGCGAAATAACCGCCGCCGACGCCATTGGCTGTAAACTCATCAACCCGGTAGGTCGGCAGTCCGTAAATGGCTTGATCGACCGCGCTGCAGCCGACACCGGTCAGATTGACCTGCTGGATATCCTCCAGCGCCAGTTTATTATCATACAAAAATTTACCGAACGCGCCAAACAATGAAGCAATGGCATTGTTCGCCGAGATCTGAACCGGTATCAGCATATCTTTTCCCTGAAAGCCTGCAATTTTTGTCGTGCTGCCGCCGATATCGATTCCTACTACGATTCCCATCTCTTGTTGTCCTCTTTTCTCTGATAAGTAGTAAACTTTGTTAATTGTATCACACGACCTCAAAAAAGTAAACAGCAAATTTCTATTTTTTTCTTGTGCCATCGCAGAATCACCAGCACAGCTAAGATTTTTTCTCTTCCTTGTTGTTTGACCTCCTTGTCGCGGCAAGCAGTCCAAGTCCGGACGCCAAGAGCAACACAAGCATCCTGCGCAGCGGCAAAGAATCTCCGGTCTTCGGCACCTCATAAGGTTTCTTCGGACGATTCGGTTCCTGCGGCTTCGTTGGACGATATGGTTTCTTCGGGCGTTCCGGCTCCTCCGGCTCGGTTGTCTTCTCATTTTCCACTTCGACCCGCGTAATGAGGTCTACGGTTGTGCTTGTGTCAATCAGATGGAAGTCTGTATCCGCTTCGTAGCCTGTCGGGGCTTTGACCTCGCGGTAGAAGAATTTTCCTTTATGAGAGATAGTGACTCTTGCGATGCCGTACTGTCCTGTAACGAGGTTCTTCGTCACCAGCTTTGCATCCGGCACGAGTGTGATACCGTCGTCTGCAAGTTTTGCAGACCAAAGCTCAAACTCTGCTCCGGCAAGGGATTCTCTTGTTTCCTTATCCACCTTCTTGAGTTCGATCTGATAGGTCGGACCGCCCGGTTCATATGGCGGCGGCGTACCCGGTTTGTTTGCGATCACGAACTGATATTTCGGGATGCCCTTGATGATGCGGAAGCTGTGATAGTCGTAGTCCTCCGGCGCATAGCCTGCCGGAGCCTGCACTTCGCGCCAGAAGTAGATGCCGTAATCCAGATTTGCGATGAAATGTCCGTTTGCATCGGTCGTATAGGTGCCGAGTTTGACATCCGGCTCTACCGTCCATTCTCCGGACTCTTTTGCAGACCAGATTTCAAAGACTGCACCGGAAAGCTTTTTGTTTGTATCATCCTTATCCACCTTTACAAATTCCACCTCCGGCTTATGCTCGTTCTCAATCGCAAAGCCATCCTTGTTATCGGAGTTGAACTTGATCATCAGCTTATCCGCAGAGGTGTCCTGTCTTCCGAGGGTGACATTCTTTGCGAAGCGGAAAGTCTTTGCGGTATCGAACGCCCCTGTCGAGGTAATCTGCGGGTGCGCATCTTCGAGGAAGAGTCCCGGCAGCACGTTTTCGATTTTCGCGCTGACCACGCCGTACTTATCCATCGAAACGGTTACAACTGCATCTGTCCCGATGAGCGAAAGCGTCAGCTTGTCCTTGGTGTTTAGGGTGATCAGACCCGATGGGTCAAGCGTTTCGGTTACGCTCTTTTTGCCGCTTGTGCGCGTAAAGGCCTGCTGGATCACGTTATCCACGCCGTTTGTCACAGAAATGACGGCGCTGTGCTGAAAGATCTGATTGCCCTTTGGCGTAAGGTTTCCGGTCTTGACATCGACAGTCGTAAAGCCCAGCTCCGGCTTTGCAGGGTCAATGAGTTCTTCCCTAGTGGTAATGGTCACAGACGGTTCATGCGTGATTTTTGCGTTCAGCACGACATTTGCCTTGTCACTTCCCGCGCCTGTTAAGGTAAACTCCGGTGTATAGGTATTGAGGTCTTCTCCTGCGACCGGAGTCCAAAGCTCCTCATAGGCTGCATGGTATCCGGTATAGGTGCCTCTTGGGGTAAAGGTCTTTGTCACACCATCTGCCGTATAGTCAAAGCCGTTTCCGCTTTCAGACGGTTTTACTGTCAGCACCTTGCCGTTTGGCAGGGTGATATTGGTCGTTTCGCCTTTTTTCGTATCTACGGTGATTTCGGTATAGTCGGTATTTGCGGTAATTTTGATCTTCTCATCGATAGCGGTAAAGTCAGCATCCAGCGGATAGGAAAGTCCGTCAATACTGATCGCGGGCATCGGAAGTCTTGCTTCTACCATGATGATGGTTTTGACATGATGCTTTTCTTCGAGGACAAAGCGTCCATAGATACCGTCATGGTTTACATAGTCAAAGGCAGTATCATCCGAGTAGTCCCCCGCTTCTTCCTTGACCGCGAAGTGATATTTCAGATCGCTTAGGATATGGTCCTCTGTGGTTTTCATTTCCTTGAGGTAGTAACGTCCCTGTGGCAGCTTGGTATTTACCAGAATGCTGCCATTTTCCTCGTAGGTGATGGTGAATACGTCAAGCAGCGTATCCTTTTTGATTTTCTTTGTGAAAACCTGCAGGATGCCGCTATGCGCTGCTTTGATCTCTTCTGCCGCATACAGTCCGAATTTTACGACCTGTCCCGGCTGCGGCGGTTTGTACTGGCTCGACTGGAATCCCGTTTCGAGGATTTTCGACAGATCAAGCTGCGCCGTAAAGTATTGGTTCTCAAAGGTGTTCAGATTCCACACCAGCGGCGTGAACTGATTCTTGTATTTCAGCTCTACGAGCTGCTCTTTGCTGTCATTTAAGTATTTGTCGCCAGCTGCCAGTTCTCTGATGATGTATTTTCCAAGCAGCAGCAGCTTTGAGGTCGCTTTTCCGTTTGCATCTGTGGTGATGGTTTCAATCAGATGAGACTGGGTGTATCTTGTCGTCTTATAGACATTCGACAGATCCAGTACGCCAACGCCGCTGCCGGATGCAGTTTCTGCACAGTAGATATCCATGGTATAGCCGTCCGCAAAGGTCAGCTCTAACGGGGTATCTTCGCCTTGATTGGTAACGATCTCGATCGCATACATCGTCTCGCCGCCTGCCTCTAGGGACTCGATGCGTTTTGCGACAACCGTAATGCCGTCCGCAAGTCCGTCTCTACTGGTAAACTCGACACGCGGCTTGGTCGGGGAAAGCGTCGAGTACCAGTCGAGTTTCAGCGGCACTTTGTTTCCCTCGGAGTCGTAGTGAATGAAGTTTAAGGTCGGTACGATATCCTCGTACAGATGATCGACTGCGGAGGCTGGCATCTTAATCGTCGCGTAGCAAACCCCGCCTTTATAGTACATATCGGCTTTTGTGCCGTCCTGCCACGAAAAATATACCGGTGCGCTGATCGGTACGGTGCGGAACGTAATGACGCCCGGTGCGTTTTCCTGTTCGTAGCCGATTCCCACATCAACGGTTTCCGCGACACCGACATTCTGCTTGGTGATGACGGTCGTTGCAACGCCTGCCTCCGGATCTGCTTTCGCATCGACAACCAGACCGTCAAAGTCTATGGTCACGCCATCCGGATCGTCCTTTTCCTGCTTGTAGGTTGCTTCATAGACCTGCACCCGCATCTGCTCAAAGTTCCCATCTGCGGTACACGCCTGCCAGCTGACCAGATCGTTTAAGAGGACGCGGTAAATGGTGCTTCCGCTTTCTGCATCCAATTTGGAAATGATGACATACTGCGGATCGTTTTTCGCATCGCCTGTAAAAGGAACCCGCGACCAGCCTTCTTCGGTCGGAATCGTATACGGCGGGAGTTCTTTTCCCGCAGCGTCTGTTTCGATGAAGGCATAGGCTGCACCTTGCGCAAGGTCTGTCTTTTCGCCTTTGGTATAGTAGCCGGTGACAGCGGTTTTGTATTTTGTTTCGCCACCCTCCGTTTGTTTTAAGATTGCGTGGTCTCCTGCTGCCGGCGTGCTGGAAAGCTCCCAGCCTTCGTTATCCCACTCGAACTTGGTCTTTGTGACTTTGACCGTTTCGTCTTTATAGGTTGGCGGGGTATCGTCCGGACCATCATAGCTTCCGTCACCGTTTGCGTCAATGCCCGGCTGGTCGATGACCGTTTTTGTCACATCGCGTTCTTCGGTTTTCAGATCGTCTGCCGTCAGCTTGTAGTAAAGATAATCTTTGACAAGGTAGCGACTTGCCGCATACTTGGCAAGGTCGGTATCCACGCCGTCAATAAAGACATCGTTTTCACCGTCTGCTTCAAAGACGTACAGCTTCTTATACACATCCAGTTCGGATACGACGGTCCAGTCGAACTCGTCGATCTTATCTTTTTCATAGCTTTGGATTTCGCCCTTGGCATCATCCACTGATTCCGTACCGACCATACCGTGCATATAGGTCATCGGGATTTCCGGTACGCTTCCGTCAAGCGGACTTGTGGTCTTAATGACATTTACCTTTGTGACGTTTCTTCCGCCCGCTTGGTTTTTTAAGATGACTTCCACATCATAGCGATAGCGGTATGCTTCATCCTGCATTTCATAGACGTAGGTATAGGTCGTATCCTTTTGCTCCGGGGATACATAGATGGTTCGTTTCACGTTGCCCTCGGAGGCTTCACGCTCGAGCATATACCAAAGCTCTGCGCCGGAATCATGCGAATAGGACCCGGTTTCATAGTTTTTCTTATTCGGATATTCCTTTGGACTCAGCAGCTTCCAGGCAAAGGCTTTGACCGTCTCGGCGGCACTCGATAAATGCGTGGAAAGCTTCTTTGGAATGGTGATTTTTTCATCTGTTTTCGCATCATAGATATCCGGTCCTTCACCGCCGTCGTTTAAGTTTTCATCGACGGCTGCAAAGATGCCAAAGACTGCGTTTTTCAGTTTTGCGACTTTTTCAAACACCGGAGTGAGAATGGTATGCCCGTCTTTTTCTTCTTTTTGGAAGCCGACCAGCGCCTCTCCCTCTTTGGTGATTTCGATTTTTCCTTTGACGCTGTTATTTAACACGCCCATGAGACGGTAATACTTCTTGTATGGGAAGTTACTGTTATCATAGGCAGGGTCTGCGTCTTCCGCATGACCGTTTGAGGTAATCAGCTGCGAATAGTTTCCGTCTATGTGCATATCCTGCTCGGTGACGGTAAAGGTATAGCGGTTTGTGACCATTTGATCCAGCTCTGCAAAGCTATACTGGTCTTTATCCTTGTAGACCACTTTATTTCCGTCTGCGTCATAGATGGCAACCACATCTTCATACTTATGTCCGTCTCCGGTATAGTGATCGCCATACTTTCCGGTATCGCCGAATTTTAATACGCCATCTTCGATATACCCGAAGTTATGGTTCTTTCCTTGCCCGTCTGTGCCGTACTCTCCGACAAAGTATCCATCCGGCAGCAGCCATTCATAGACTTCATATTTTCCGTAAGGGAGTTCATACGGGATGGTGGTTTCGCCGTTTTCGTCGAGTTCAAAGGTATAGTTCGTACTCTTAGAGTTGATGGACTCTGCGTTTGGCAGGAATCGATTCAAGATATCCTTGGAGACAGTACCGCCCGGTCCAAAGGCTTTTTCGTTTTCTTCATCGGTCAGATCCGGATTTCCTTTATACCGGATGAAAATCTTCGTGCCTTTCAGCGGAATCTGTTTTCCGGTTTCGGAGTCTACTTTCACGATCTTGATCACATTTTCTTTGATCTTATCGCGGATATTCAGCTGATAGCGGTTATTAAAGAAGTCTCCGGTTCCGTTTGCGTTTGCGCCGATGGCATTTGTCCCATTTGCAGCGTAGCCTGCATACGCGCCGTTTACCGGTACGCTTCCTTGCGTGCCGTATGGGATTCGTTTCGCGGCTCCGTTATCATGCTCGGACACGACCACGGTGGTTCTTTCCAGTACGAATTTCGGATCATCGGCTTTCACTTCTGTGAGTTCATAGGTGCCGTAAGGAAGATCGCGCAGCAGAATCTGTCCGTTGGTGCCGACCTTCATACCAAGCCCGCCGTTTAGCGTGTTATTTGCGACCCCCACCCCGCGTGATGCGGTAAAGATATGGGTGCCTTCCAGTGACACCGCCGGGGTCTCACTTGTAAGATGCACATATTCTACGCCCTCAAAGCCGTCCAGCAGTTTGATCGTCCAGTAGGAGGCTCTTGAGATATTACTTTTATCCGCGCCGAGTGCGGAATCCTTGAACGGATTTTCCTGTTCATTGGATTTGATGATCAGAAGCTCGCCTCTAAATTCGTCGTTGACGAAGGTTTCCTGATCATAGGAGAGATCTTCATTTGGTGTTTCTGTTTCTCCCTCCTGGTATGCACCGCCTGCTCCGGTCGTTGTTTGATACGGGAAGGTGTAACGAATCGGGTTCCAAGGGTCCCCATGACAATAGAACGTACAGGTATCCTCGGATTCTGCATGATAGGAAAAGGTGTAGGTTCTGACACCTGCGTACTGGTCCGGGTCGATATATCGTCCGTCCGGTCTGGTTTCGGTGATGCGGTAATTCACCGTCACATCCCAGACACGCTTTCCCCATTTGGAGCCGTTATGCTGATAACCGACAATGGCAGGTGGATCGCCTGCATAAATCGGATGATCGCAGGCTGTGATCGGATCGGATTCTGTTAAAAACGGTGCAAGGTCTGCCGCAGTCTTGAACGGCTGGTCACTAAAGGTATATGCTGTGCCGAAATCATCCAGCGTCCTTACGTCAATGGTTTCCCACGCGCCGCCGCCAATCTGTCTTTCTAAGGTATATGTTGCATCCAGTCCTGCGCCGCCCATTGGTGTATGGTTATTGCCATCCCAGCCGACATTTGCATCGACTTTTTCAATCGGCATGGAAAGGGTCGGAAAGTATTCGACTTCCGGCGGTACGCAAAATTCCGCCTGCGGCTCCGGACCATCCTTTGGCGTAATCATTAGCCAGCCGGAGGTCGGGTCATTGAGTCCCGAAATGAAGCCCTGGGTATGTCCGCTTTTGGTTGCGTGTTCCCAGACGTAGCGGTTATATTTACTGCCATACTGCTTGATATATTTTTCCGCACGTTCGGAAACTGCGTCAATGTGCTTCACCTCTAATTTTTGACCAAGCAGCGATTTATCGGTGATGGTAATGGTATATTTTTTGTTTGC
Organism: uncultured Eubacteriales bacterium; assembly: GCA_900542245.1. GTDB lineage: Bacteria > Bacillota > Clostridia > Peptostreptococcales > Anaerovoracaceae > CAG-238. Next base: position 1,048 of record UQMQ01000008.1, on the reverse strand, counting down.
CTCATCGTAGGCGATCTTAACCCCTTTTAATTCTTTTCCCTTACTATCCACCACCTTGTATTCGCCTCGATAGGAGCCTGCGGTGATGGTCTTGGTGATGACATCCTTTTTGCTTTCCTCCTCTGTGAGCGGAATTTTGGTCGGTTTTGCAAGACCTCCCGCAATCTTTCTATCAAAGTTTTCACGCTTTTTGATGGTCGATGCCATGAAGTTATAGATGTCCTTGGCGTTTGTGCCTGCAAGGTTATTTAAGTAATGCTCTGCCGGAATCTTACTGGTATATACCCCTGTGCGGTGTCCGGTTTCATAGCGGTTGCCATTTGCCTCTCGCACAAACTTCTCAGTTCGCATCAGCTGCTGGCATTCCCAGACGAGCATCTGCGATGCCACATACCAGTCGGTGATGGTGTAGGTTTTACCCGGATCGTAGTCATGGTACTGCTGAAAGCCCATATCGTACAGCTCCTGCATATTACTTTCCTTCACCGGCGCCATCATCAGCACCTTGTAGACGTTTTCCAGTGGGTAAGGTTTCTTTTGCCCTGTATAGCTATTATACGCATAGTAGACTGCGGATTTTGTGTAATCTCGCTTATACAGCGTATTTTCCTTGTGGATCACGCCGTGTTCGAGGCAGTAGAGCAGATAGTTTTCCTCGCCGCTTGCCGTATACATTTTGATCGGGTCATGCGCCTCGGTCGCACTGCCGTTTCTTTCGAGATATGCGTCTTCTCTTCGGATACTGGAATTGTATCGCACGACATAGATCTGCATGAACTTGCCGGATTTGAAGCGATAGGCATCGCCGTCGCCGCCGCTGGCGTTTGCTTCGTGCAGCGTGTAGGCGGATGCCGCATCTGCGGTATCCACCATGCCGAGGTTTGGCACCGCAGGCAGCAGCATCGCAAGCGCAAGCAGCACAGCCAGCAGCTTCTCTTTGAGAGTTCTTCTTGTTTTCATAATTCCTCCTATGGTTTTTCTTTTTTTATCTCAAAGAAAAAAGCGCAAGAACGATGTCTTACGCTTTTTTAGTAAAAGGGTTGTTGGG